>NZ_JBFBAD010000094.1:0-38017 GCF_040682075.1 Actinoplanes sp. NPDC051411
TCCCCCCGGACCACCCCGCCCCCCCCGCCCCCCCCCACCCCCACCACCCCCCCGGCGGCGGCCCCGCCCACCCCCCCGGGGGCGCCCCCACCCACGCCCCCCCCCGCCCCACGGCCAGGGTTCGGAAGGCTCGTCGAAGCGACGGGCTCACATGGTCCTCGTCGTGCTGAGCGCCGCGACCTCCTCCCGTGTCATGGTGAACGATGGCCCTACTCAAGGATTTCCGGCCCAGCACGCACGGGCTGCATTTCGACAACCGCTGGCCGCCCGGCACGCCCAACTTCGTGTTCGCCGTTCCGCTTCTGGGCAAGGTGCGGTTGGGCGACGCGAGCGACGGCCTCTGCGGCGGCATGGCGTTCACCGCCGCCGACCTCTACCTCGCCGGCCGGCGGCCCCCGGCCCGGACCGACGCGCCCGAGGGTGGCAGCCCGCTGTTCGAGTACATCGCCGCGCGCCTGCTGGCCAGCTTCTCCATCCCGTCCGGAGTGCTGAGGTACTACTACTGGGCCAACACCCCCGACCGCGACACCGGCGTCCGGCCGATCGTCCGCCCCGGGCTCGCCCGCCGGACGATCGAGGACCAGGTTCCCCGCGTCATCGCCGACATCGACCGTGGGCGGCCGGCGACGCTCGGCCTGGTGACGGTGCGGTCTTTCAACCCGGGCGCTCTCGGTCGCTGCCACCAGGTGCTGGCGTACGGCTACGATCGCACCGGCTCCGCGATCACGTTCCGGGTCTACGACCCCAACCAACATGACCAGGACGACGTCACGATCAGCCTGGACGCCGCCGACCCGGCTCGCACCACGCCGATCACCTCCAACGTCAGCTGCGACCCTATCCGGGGATTCTTCCGCGTGAACTACAGCTATTCCGACCCGTCGGCGATAGCCGGGTAGGTTTCCCGGGTGCGAATTTGTACGGTCGGTCACGGCGCCAGGTCGGTCGAGACGCTCATCGCGACCCTCACCGAGGCCGGGGTGGAAACGCTGGTCGACGTACGCCGCTTTCCCGGTTCCCGTCGCCATCCGCAGTTCGGCCGCGACGCGTTGGAGGGGGCCGTCGTCAAGGCCGGGCTGGGCTACACCTGGCAGGGCGAGACCCTGGGCGGGCGCCGCCAGGGCCACCCCGGTTCCCGGCACACCGCATTGCGCAATGCCTCCTTCGCCGCGTACGCCGACCACATGGACACTCCGCAGTTCCGCCTCGCCGTCGACGACCTTCTCACGACCGCGAGGACCGACCGGCAGGCCGTGATGTGCGCCGAGACCCTCTGGTGGCACTGCCACCGCATGCTCATCGCCGACGCCCTGGTCCTCCGCGGCGCGACGGTCGACCATCTGCTGGAGCCCGGCGTCCACCAGCCCCACCGCCTGACCGCGGGCGTCCGCCCCGGCGACGACGGCTGGCCCGTCTACGACGCCCAGCCCCCACTCCCCGGCCTCTGACCAAAGCCCAGCCCGTGGCCGAGGGGCTGCGGGCCGGGGCGCGACCATGACGCTTGGTGCGGGCCCGGGCCTTCCTGCTCCGTCCTTGTCGCCGGGACGGCGTGCGCCCGCTGCCGCCCCGCTTGATGCCCGACCGCAACAGCCCGGCCTCTCCCCGAACGCCTCCCGCAGCGTCAACAGCACGACGGAGGCGCGCGAGGCAGCCGAGGCCCGCGAGACAAGCAGGCCCGCAAGACAAGCAAGGCCCGCAAGACAAGCGAGGCCCGCGAAACAAGCGAGGCCCGCGAAACAAGCGCCGCGTCGGCCGGGAAGCCGGCCTCGCTGACGTAGGCCCGCATCACCCGCGGGCGGCGTCCACACCGGGCGCGGATGGGATCGGACGTCGCGGCGGGTTACAGATGCCGGTCATCAGCTCGCGCGCCGGACCGGTCGACGACCGGCATCTCCGCGACGCCGGTCGGATGGGGCCGGTGGGGCCGGGCAGACGAAGCAGTACCGGCCCCACCAGAGAAGGCGGAGAAGGCGGAGAAGGCGAAGAAGGCCCGAACGGCACGCCGCCTCCCACGGCCAGAGCGGTTCCCGTCAACCGGCGGCTCGTCATGCCGCCGTTTGCGCCACGGGTGGTCATCGGACCTCCCCGTCGAAGGTGGACGGGCGGGTCAGCCCTCGGGCGTTGGCCGGCCGGAGAAGTACTTGTCGACGTACTCGTTGACGCGGGCCAGGTTGAAGCGGGAGCTTTCCGGGGCCCGTTCCTCCCAGGCGAAGACGCAGACGGTGGCGATGCCGTCGAAGCCGACCTCGTTCAGCGTGCGGAAGAACAGGTCCCAGTCGACCTCGCCCTGGCCGATGTCGAGGTGCTGGTGGATGCGGGCGGTCGAGCCGGGCGGGTTCACGATGTAGCGCAGCCCGGACGACCCACGATGGTCGAACGAGTCGGCGATGTGGACCTGGGTGAGCAGTGGCCCGGCGTGGTGCATCACCGCCGCCAGGTCGCCGCCCTGGTGGAACGTGTGCGGGGCGCAGTACAGGAATGTCACGTTGGGCGAGTTGATGCCGCGCACCAGGTTGACCCCGGCGATGCCGTCCTCGATGAAGTCGTCCGGGTGCGGTTCGAGGACGAGCCGCACCCCTTCCCGTTCGAGGATCGGCAGCAGTTCCTCGAGCGACCGCCAGAATTGGGCCTCCGAGACATCCGGCTCAGAGGGCCGCCCGTTGAACTCGGAGTTCATGACGTCCACACCCAGGTCGACGGTGATCTGGATGGCCCGTTTCCAGTAGCGCACCGCGGCCTGCCGCGCGTCCTCGTCCGGCCCCGACCACCGGTAGAGCGGCAAGACGGAGGAAACCGAGACGCCGGCCGAGGCGAGGGCGCGCCGGAACAGGGCCACGCCCGAGGAGTCGATTCGCGGGTGCAGGAAGAACGGCAGGAAGTCGTCCCGCGGCGACATCTCGTTGTATTGGTAGCCAAGCGAAGCGACCAGTGCGGGCAGATCCAGAAGCGGCACTTTCCTCAACATGTAGGGATCGAGCGCGATCTTCATACGGCGACCGCCGGTGAGGAAGGAGAGGGCGAATAGAACGCCGGCTTGGAGACCAGGGAGACCGGAACTCGCGCGCCGCTCCGCAGCGCGGCGACAGCGGCGTCGGACGCCACGGCAGCCGCGTATCCGTCCCATGCCGACGGGCCTGACGGAGAGCCGGAGGAGGAGACCGAGTCGATCCACTCCTGGAACTCGACGTCATACGCGGCGATGAACCTCTCGCGCCAATCGGCGGGAACCGGGTCGGAAACGCGGCCCCCCACCCGTACGGAAACCGGCGAGAGTGACCCCAACGCGGCCGTGCCGTTCTCGCCCAGGATTTCGCCTCGAATGTCGTAGCCGTAACGGACGTTGACCGAGATCTCGACGTCGACGAGCACGCCGTTGGCCATTTCGAGGAGCAGGAAGAGCGGATCCTGCAGCTCGCCACCGTTGCCGCTCTTGCGCGGAATCAGCACCGAAGTCGCCGTGATCTCACTGTCGAACATCCAGCGCACCATGTCGATCTCGTGCACCGCGGTGTCGGTGATCGCCATTTCCTTCTCGTAGAAGGAAGGCACGGAGGCGTTGCGGTGAGCGCAGTGCATCATCAGCGGTGCACCGATCTCGCCGCTGAGAAGGACGGCCTTCAAGGCACGGTATGCAACATCATATCGCCGCATATATCCGACTTGAACCAGGCGGCGACCAGAGGAAACCTCCGCGTTGACGATCCGAAGACAAGCCGCCGCAGTGGTAGCCAGCGGCTTTTCGCAGAAAACGGGCTTCCCCGCCGCGATAGCGGCCAGCACGTACTCCTCGTGAGTCGGACCCCACGACGAAACGACAACGGCGTCGACGGAAGGAGAAGCGATCAGCGAGGCGCCGTCCGGATGTGCCTCGGCCGACAAAGGGGCGGCCACGGCGGCGGCCACCGACGCGTCCACGTCGGTCACCGCCACCACGGAAACGCCGGAGAGAACAGAGGTCATCCGCCGGATGTGATCCTTGCCGATCATTCCGGTGCCGATGACTCCAACCTTGAGCATGGAAAACAGTCCCCTAACGGCCGAGTTCGTGGGACAGCTCGGCGAGCTCGTCGCCGCCGGCCATCTGCGAGGTCAGCTCGTCGAGCGTGACCTGCTTGCTGGTCTTGTCGAGCACGGCCTGGCCCAGTTTGAGGATCACGAAGTGGTCGCCGACCAGGTGGGCGTGGTGCGGGTTGTGGGTGATGAAGACGACGCCGAGGCCGGCGTCGCGGGCCGCCGCGATGTATTTGAGGACGACGCCGGACTGCTTGACCCCGAGCGCGGCCGTCGGCTCGTCGAGGATGAGCACCCTGGCTCCGAAGTAGACCGCCCGGGCGATCGCCACACACTGCCGCTGGCCGCCGGAGAGCGTGCCGATCGGCTGGTTGATGTCCTTGACGACGATGCCCATCTTGCGCAGCTCGTTGTCGGCGATCTCGCGCATCTGCCGGATCTTGAGCCCGGCCAGCGGGAACTTTCCCGCCGAGACCTCCGAGCCGAGAAAGAAGTTGCGCCAGACCTCCATCAGCGGCACGACCGCCAGGTCCTGATAGACCGTGGCGATCCCGTGGCCGAGCGCCTCGCGCGGCGAGCCGAAGGTCACCGGTTTGCCGTCGACCCGCACCAGGCCCTCGTTGTGCGGGTGCAGGCCTGACATGATCTTGATCAAGGTGGATTTGCCGGCGCCGTTGTCACCCAGCACGCAGGTGACCTCGCCGGCGTTGACGCGCAGGTTGATGCCGCGAAGGGCACGCACCGCACCGTACGACTTGCCGACGTCTTCCATCTCGATCAGCGGCTCGCCGCGTTCCAGGTGACTGTCGGCGTGCGCGGCCAGGGTATCGGTCATGGGTTACCCCACCTTCCGGGCGGCGGACATGCGCCTGACGTAGAGGTTGACCAGCACGGCGAGCAGGAGCATGACGCCGAGGAAGGCCTTGAACCAGTTCGGGTCCCAGCCGGCGTAGACGATCCCGAGGCTGGTCATGCCGAAGATGAACGCGCCGATCGCGACGCCGATCGCGTTGCCGAAGCCACCGGTGAGCAGCGTGCCACCGACGACCGCGGCGATGATGTAGAGGAACTCGTTGCCGACGCCGCTGCCGGCCTGGAGCGTGTTGAACCGGTAGAGCGTGTGCATGCCGACGAACCAGGCCAGGAACGACGTCGTCATGAACAGCCCGATCTTGGTGCGGACGACCGGGACACCGACGGCGCGGGCGCTGTCCGGAGCACCGCCCACCGCGAAGATCCAGTTGCCGACGCGGGTGCGCTGCAACACCCACGCCGCCAGCGCGACGAAGCCGATCCACCAGATCACCGTGCCCCAGACGGTCACCGACCCGATGTGGAAGCTGGATGAGAAGATCTTGCCGATCGCGTTGTAGCCGGCGATCTGGCTGATGTCGGGCGACGAGACGCTGCCGCCGATCAGCTTGGTGACGCCGAGGTTGGCGCCCTGCAGCACGAAGAACGTGCCGAGCGTGATCAGGAAGCTCGGGATGCCGGTCTTCATCACCAGGAAGCCGTTGACGAAGCCGACCAGCAGGGCGAAGGCCAGCGAGAGAACCAGCCCGACCCAGAGATTGATGCCGAGGTCCCAGCAGAAGAGTGAGTTGAACAGGCCGGCCGAATAGACCATGACACCGGCCGAGAGGTCGAACTCGCCACCGATCATCAGCAGTCCCACGCCGACCGCGACGATCCCGATCGTCGACGACTGGTAGAGGACCGTGAAGAAGGACGCGCCGGAGCGGAACGAAGGAGCGACGGCGAGGAAGAAGATGAAGATGACGATCGCCGCGACCAGGGATCCGATCTCCGGCCGGGCCAGCAGACGATTGCTCAGACCGAGCCGGACGCGACCGGCCGGGTCAGACGGCGCCGCTGCCGGCGCCGTCTCCACGGTTTGGCTCATGACAGCACTCCGATCAGACCGGCGTCAGCGGGTGTTGTTCTTGGTGAACGGGACGATCTTGTCGATGTTGGTCTTGTCCACGAAGGACGGCCCGGTCAGTACGGCCTTGCCGCCGCCGATGTCGTTGCCGTTCTTGAGGTAGAGGTAGAGCGAGCTGACGGCCATGTAGCCCTGGACGTACGGCTGCTGGTCGATCGAGAACTCGATCTTGCCGCTCTGGATGTCGGTGGCCGCCTCGGCGTTCAGGTCGAAGGTGACCAGCTTGGACTTGCTGCTGGCCTGGTCCACGGCCTTGAGCGCGTCGATTGCGATCGGGGCGCCGAGCGTGACGATGTAGTCGATCGACTTGTCCTGGGCCAGCTTGGCCTGCAGCGTCGACACGACGGCCGTGTCGTCGGCGCCGTTGACGTCGATGTTCTCGGTGCCCGGCACCGCGCTCTTGACGCCGGCGCAGCGGGCTTCCAGGGCGACCGAGCCCTGGGCCTGGATCACGCAGAGCGGGTGCTTGGCGCCCTCGGCCGCGATCCGTTTGCCGGCGGTGGTGCCGGCCAGGGTCTCGTCCGAGCCGAAGTACATCAGCGCGCCGAGCTTCTGATACTGGTCGATGCCGGAGTTGAAGCCGACCACCGGGATCTTGGCGTCGGTCGCCGACTTGACCGCGCCGGCCAGCGCGTCCGGGGTGACGAGCGTGGTGGCGATGCCGCTGACCTTGGAGTCGACCGCGCTCTGGATGAGCTGGGCCTGCTTGGCGGCGTCCGGGTCGGCCGAGTACTTGAGCGTGACGCCCTCGTCCTTGGCCGCCTGCTGCGCGCCCGCCTTGATCTTGTCCCAGAACGTGTCGCCAGGGGTCTCATGGGTGATCATGGCGATCGTGTAGCCGGAGCTGCCGGCCGCGTTGGCGCCGCCGCCCGAGCTGTCGGTGGTCTTCGCCTTGCCGCCGCTGCTGCAGGCCGTGGCGCCGAGGACCACCACGGAAACAGCGGCCAGCACTCGGAAGGACTTCCTCATTGAATCTCTCCAGGGGTGGGACGGGATATCAAACCGGCGGAATTCAGATAGCTGCGCGTGCGCTGGGCGATCGGCAGCGGCCGGTCGAACTCGACCGGATACATGTCCTGCTCGACCACGACGAACAGTTCGGCGTCGAGGCCCGCCAGAGCCTCGAGCACCGACGGCACGTCGGGTAGTCCGGCCGGCGGCTCGACGCTGGCACCCATCGCGACGGCCTGCCCGAACGGCAGGTCCTCCTTGACGGCGCGAGCAGCGATCCCCGGGTCCATCTGCTTGATGTGCACGTAACCGATGCGGTCCGGGTATTTCCGGATGATCCCCGGCACGTCGGCCCGGCGGTAGGCCAGGTGACCGGTGTCGAGGCAGAGCGACACGAACCGCGGATCGGTGTCGTCGAGGTAGTGCTCGGTCTGCTCCTGGGTCTCCACCTGGTAGTCCGCGTGCGGGTGGAAGCGGAAGTGCAGGTTGTACTCCTCGAGGAGCATCCGGCCGAGCGTGTTGCTGTGCCCGGTCAGCCGGGCCCAGCCCTCGGCGTCGAGCTGGGCCGGCTCCCGGTAGTCCCCCGTGACGTCGTCCCGGTAACCGGGCACCGGAACGAAGATCAGGTTTTCGGCGCCGAGCGCCTGGGTGAGGACGGCGACCTTGCGGGTGGCCTCGATCAGGGAAGGCAGGTCACGGTGTGGTCCGCCGAGGCCGGCCACGGTGCCTCCGGCACACGACAAACCGCGGGAGGCGAGCTCATCGGCCAGCCGGCCCGGGTCGGTCGGCAGATAACCGTACGGCCCGAGCTCCAGCCAGTGATAGCCCGAAGCGGCCAGTTCGTCGAGAAAACGAGGCCAGGGTGTCTGCCGGGGGTCGTCGGCGAACCAGACGCCCCACGAGTCGGGGCAGCTGCCCAGTTGTAAATGACGAAGTTCCATATCAGCCTTCAGTCCGGTCAGCTCGCCGTCGGGAAGTGGAAGGAGGCTTCGGACGGCCCGGCGACGTGCGGCCAGCGGGAGGTCACGACCTTGCCCCGGGTGTAGAAGGAGACGCCTTCGGGACCGTGCACGTGCTTGTCGCCGAAGAGCGAGTCCTTCCACCCGCCGAACGAGTAATAGGCCATCGGCACCGGAATCGGGACATTGATGCCGATCATGCCAACCTTCACGCCCCGCTGGAAGCGACGCGCCGCCTCGCCACTGCTCGTGAAGATCGCGGTGCCGTTCCCGTACGGATTGCTGTTGATCAGATCGATGGCGGTGTCGACGTCGTCGGCCCGCACGGTCGACAGCACCGGCCCGAAGATCTCCTCGGTGTAGACGTCCATCGACGGCGTCACCTGGTCGAGCACGGTCGGCCCGACGAAGAACCCGTTCTCATGGCCGGCCACCGACAGCCCCCGGCCGTCGACCAGCACCTTGGCGCCCTGCTGCTCGCCGGTGCCGATCAGCGACTCGATCCGCTCCTTCGCGGCGGCCGTCACGACCGGGCCCATCTCGGACCGGGGATCGCGGCCGGACCCGACCACGACCTCATTGGCCTTGCGAACGACCAGATCCATCAGCGCGTCGCCGGCCCCGCCGACCGCCACCGCGGCCGAGATCGCCATGCACCGCTCCCCCGCCGACCCGAACGCGGCCGCGGTCAGGTGCCCGGCCGCGTAGTCGAGGTCGGCGTCGGGCAGCACGATCGCGTGGTTCTTGGCCCCGCCCAGCGCCTGCACCCGCTTGCCGGTCGCGCTCGCCCGCTGGTGGATGTAGCGGGCGATCGGCGTCGACCCGACGAACGACACCGCCGCGACGCCCGGGTGGTCCAGGAGGGCGTCGACCGCGACCTTGTCGCCGTGCACGACGTTGAAGACGCCGTCCGGCAGCCCGGCCTCGGCCCACAGCCCGGCCACGTAGTTGGACGCCGACGGGTCGCGCTCCGAGGGCTTGAGCACGAACGTGTTGCCGCAGGCGATCGCCACCGGGTACATCCACATCGGCACCATGGCCGGGAAGTTGAACGGGGTGATGCCGGCGCAGACGCCGAGCGGCTCGCGGAAGCTGAACACGTCGACGCCGGTCGAGGCCTGGTCCGAATAGGACCCCTGGAGCAGCGTCGGGATGCCGCACGCGAACTCGATCACCTCGAGGCCGCGCTGCACCTCGCCGGCCGCGTCCGACAGCACCTTGCCGTGCTCGTCCGAGATGAGCTCGGCGAGCTGGGAGACGTGCGAGTTGACCAGCTCGCGGAAATTGAAGAGGATCTTGGTGCGCCTGCTCAGCGACGCCTGGCTCCACTCGGTGAACGCCGCCTGCGCCGCGGACACGGCCGCATCGACGTCGGAGGCCGCCGCCAGCACGACCTCGTGCTGCTGCGAACCGGTCGCCGGGTTGTAAACGGGCCCGCGCCGGTCGCCGCCGACGAAACGGCCGCCGATCCAGTGCTCAATCGTTGACATGAAGGTCCTTAGAGATAGAGCCGCTGGGAACGCTTGGCGGCTTCGTAGTCGGCGTAGGCCGAGCGGGTGGAGTCGAGAGAAGAAGTCGAGGAGACCGGCACGTCCCACCACGACTCGGAGGACGGCACCGGCGAGAGCGGGTCGGTCTCGATGTGCACGACGGTCAGCCGGGAAGCCTCGCGGGCCCGCTTCAATCCGTCGCGCAGATCCGCGATCGTCCGGCAGCGGATGACCGAGGCGCCCAGGCTCTCGGCGTTGGCGGCCAGATCGACCGGCAGGTAGGACCCGTCGTAGTCCTCGTCGGAGCCGCGGAAGCGGTAACTCGTGCCGAAGCGTTGCGAGCCCAGCGATTCCGACAGCGCGCCGATCGAGGCGAAGCCCTGGTTCTGCACGAGCACGATGATCAGCTTCACGCCGTCGGCGATCGCGGTCACGATCTCCTGCGACATCATCAGGTAGGAACCGTCGCCGACCAGCGCGAACACCTCACGGCTGGGATCGGCCAGCCGGATGCCGAGGGCACCGGCGATCTCGAAGCCCATGCAGGAGTAGCCGTACTCGACGTGGTACTGCTTCGGATCCCGCGCCCGCCACAGCAGCTGCAGGTCGCCGGGCATGCTGCCGGCCGCCTGCACCACGACGTCGCGCTCGCCGGCGGCGTCGTTGACCACCCCGATCACCTCGGCCTGGGCGGGGAGGGGTCCATGTCCCATCCGGTACGCCGCGTCGACGCGCTCCTGCCAGGCGGCGACGTCCGCCCGGTACGGCTCACCCGCGTACCGGAAGCCTTGCAGCTGCGTGAGCAGCGCGGAAAGCCCGGCCCGCGCGTCGGCCACAATGGGGAAAGCGGCCTGCTTGGCCGCGTCGAACCCGGCGACGTTGATGTTGACGAACCTGACCTCCGGGTTCTGGAAGGCCGTGCGCGACGCGGTGGTGAAGTCGCTGTAGCGGGTGCCGACGCCGATGATCACGTCGGCCTCGCGGGCCAGCCGGTTGGCGACCGGGGTGCCGGTCGATCCGACGCCGCCGACCGAGCTCGGGTGGTCCCAGCTCACGGCGCCCTTGCCGGCCTGGGTGTCGGCGACCGGGATGCCGGTCTCGCGGGCGAAACGGTCGAGTTCGTCGCTCGCCTCGGAGTAGATCGCCCCGCCCCCGGCGATGATCAGCGGCCGCTCCGCGTTGCGGATGACCTCGGCCGCCCGCGACACGAACACCGGTTCGGGCTGCGGGCGGGCGACGTGCCAGACCCGCTTCTCGAACAGCGCGTCGGGGAACTCGTGGGTCTCGGCCTGCACATCCTGTGGCAGGCAGATCGTCACCGCACCGGTCTCGGCCGGGTCGGTCAGGACCCGCATGGCCGCGAGAAGGGAGGACGGCAGTTGCGCGGGGCGCCAGATGCGGTCGAAGAACTTGGACAGCGGGCGGAAGGCGTCGTTGACCGAGACGTCGTAGGTCCGCGGATCTTCCAGTTCCTGCAGCACCGGCGCGGCGACCCGGGTGGCGAAGACGTCGGACGGCAGCAGCAGCACCGGGATCCGGTTGACCGTGGCCAGCGCGGCGCCGGTGAGCATGTTGGTCGAGCCGGGCCCGATCGACGCCGTGCAGGCGAAGGTCGACAGCCGGTTCTTCATGCGCGCGTAGCCGACCGCGGTGTGCACCATCGCCTGCTCGTTACGGGCAAGTCGGTAAGGAAGATCGGCTCGGCCGTTTTCGAAGCCGGTGCGCTGGGCCTGCAGCAGCGCCTGGCCGATGCCGGCGACGTTGCCGTGACCGAAAATGCCCAGGCAGCCGGCGATCGTGCGCTGCTCGACACCGTCCCGCTCGGTCCACTGGTTGGCGAGGAACCGGACCACGGCCTGGGCCACGGTGAGCTTCACGAGCGCGTCCTTTCGGTGCTGGTGGTCAAGGGCAGGCGCGGGTCGACCGGCGTGCCCGACCAGGATGTGCGGACCCAGCCGTGCGCCGGGTCGTCGCGCACCAGCCACTCGCGCGCGCCCGGGCCGGCCATCACGTTGAGGTAGTAGAGGTCATAGCCGGGCGCGGCCATCGACGGGCCGTGCCAGCCGTACGGGATCAGCACCACGTCGCCGCTGCGCACCTCGGCGCAGACGTCGATCGGGCGGTCGGGGTGGCCGTACACCCGCTGATAGGCGCTCCCGGCGCCGCCGGCCGGGCTCGGCGCGACCTCGAAGTAGTAGATCTCCTCGAGCCGCGACTCCCCCTCCCCCGCCTCGTCGTGCTTGTGCGGCGGGTAGGACGACCAGTTGCCGCCCGGGGTGAGCACCTCGCAGGCGATCAGCCGGTCGCAGTCGAACCGGTCCGGCGTGCAGAAGTTGTTGACCTGGCGGCTCGCCTGCCCGGCCCCGCGCAGTTCGACCGCGACGTCCTCGGCCGGGCCGTAGCGGAACGGCAGCTTGCGGTCGGCCCGGGCGGCGGGCAGCGCGAACCGGCCCCCGTTGGGCGCGCGCACGGTCACCGCCGAGCCGCGCGGAACGTACGCGAAATCGGTCACCCGCGAAAAGACCGACCGCCGCCCGGTCAGCGTGAACCGTTCGTCGTCGCACGTCACGTCGCAGCCGCCGGACAGCGGCAGCACGAGCATCTCGTCGTCGCCGGTCACGAACCGCGCCTTGGCGCCCGGCGCCAGGTCGAGCACGCGCAGGCCGCTGTACCGCCAGCCCGCCTTCTCCGGGGTGACCACCAGCTCGAACGGCTTGTCGGCGGTGCTGCCCTTGGGCACCACCGGGTTGACACGAGGACTCATAGCAGCCCCACCGCCCGGTCGACCGCGTCGGCCACCGTGCCCGAGGCCGGATAGAGAAGGGACCGCCCGATCACCAGGCCGTGCACCGTCGGCAGGTCGAGGGCCTTGCTCCACTGCGCATAAGCCCCGTCGGCGTCGTCCGACACCTCGCCGCCGAGGATCAGCGCGGGCAGCGTCGTCGCCGCCATGACCCGTTCCATCTCCGGCACGACCGGCACCTTCAGCCAGGTGTAGGCCGAGGTGTTGCCGAGCCCGGCCGAGACCGTGCAGGCCCGGATCATCGCCTCGGCGGTCAGCTCGTTGCGCACCCGGCCGTCGACCCGGTGCGAGATGAACGGCTCGACCATCGCCATCCGCTGCCGGGCGGCCAGCGCGGTCACCGCGTTGCCGCAGGCCTGAAGGGTGGTCACCGTGCCGGCGTCGGCCGGGTCGATGCGCAGCAGCATCTTGCCGCCCTCGAATCCGGCGTCGGCGATGCTGTCGGCGTCGTAGGCGGTGAACCGGTCGTCGATCTCGAAGCTGGTGCCGGCGAGGCCGCCCCGGTTCATCGACCCGATCACGACCTTGTCGTCGAGGGCGCCGAGCAGCAGCAGATCTTCGAGGATGTCGGGCGTGCCGAGCACGCCGTTGACGCCGGGCCGGCCCAGCGCGGTGCGCAGGCGGTCGAGCAGGTCGACGCGGTTGGCCATGGCGAGCGGGTCGCCGCCGGCGCGCAGGGCACCGCGGGCCGGATGGTCGGCCGCGATGATCATCAGCTTGCCGTGCTCCCGGTCGACCAGCGATGCCGGCCGGCGCCGTGCCTTCGCCGCCGTCATGATCGCGTCGGGCCGGTGCACCCGCGTTTCCAGCAGTTCGGCTACGTTAAGCATGGTTGGCCTCCAGGGCGGCCCGGACCTCGGCCTCGGTCGGCATCGCGTCGGCGCAGGACAGGCGTCCGGCGACGATCGCGCCGGCCGCGTTGCAGAACCGCATCACGGTCTCGAGATCCCAATCGGACAGCAGGCCGTGACACAGCGCGCCGCCGAAGGCGTCACCCGCACCGAGCCCATTCACGACCTCGACCGGAACCGGCGGCACCACGACCTCCTCGCCGCCCCGGCTCGCCATCACACCGGCCGGCCCCTGCTTCACCACCGCGAGATCAACACCAGCGTCATGCAAGGCCGCGGCGGCCTTTCGCGGTTCCCGTACGCCCACGGCGGTCTCGAGCTCATCGAGGTTGCCGACCGCGACCGTCGCATAGGGCAGCGCCTCCTGATACCACCGTCTCGCCTCGGCGCGCTCGGGCCAGAACATGGGGCGATAGTCGAGATCGAAGATCGTGATGCCGCTTCTGTTCCGTTGTTTCAGCGCTGTGAGAGTGGCGCTCCGCGAGGGCTCCTGGGACAGACCCGTGCCCGTGACCCAGAAGATGTCGGCGCCTCGGATCGCCTCTTCGTCCAATTCGGCCGGATAGATCTCGATATCGGGGGCCTTCGGCCAGCGGTAGAAGTAGAGCGGGAAGTCGTCGGGCGGGAACATCTCGCAGAACGTCACCGGCGTCGGCAGCGTGCTCACCGGCGTGACGAACCGGTCGTCGACCCCGAACCCGCGCAGCGCGTCGTGCAGGAACTCACCGAACGGGTCGGCCCCGGTGCGGCTCAGAAGAGCGGCCCGCCGGCCGTAACGGGCGGCCGCCACGGCCACGTTGGCGGCGGTGCCACCCAGGAACTTGGCGAAGGTCTGCACCTCACGCAGGGAGACGCCAATCTGTTGTGGATACAGATCGACGCCCAGGCGTCCCATCGTCAGTACCTCGTCCACGGGCATGAAGTTTCCTTGCTTCCGGCGGGCTCGTTACGCCCTGATGAAAAGAAGAGGTCGCCCTAGGTTTGCTGGTTTCGATGTAATAACGTGAGGGCTTCCCCGTCAATACTTTGTCATGACAAACTGAAAAACGAAGGGAGGTCGCCGTGTCGTCTGAGGTGTCACCGCCACGCTCGCCGGTGCGGCCGGTCGAGGTCGACCGGACCAGCCCGGTCCCGCTGTATTACCAGGTCGCGACCCGCCTGCAAGAGCTGATCGAGAAGGGCGAGATCGGCGTCGGCAGCCGCATCGAAAACGAGGTCGACCTCGCCGAGCGCCTCGGCGTCTCCCGTCCCACGACCCGGCGGGCCATCCAATATCTGGTCGAGCGCGGCATGCTGGTGCGCAAGCGCGGCGTCGGCACCCAGGTCGTGCACCCCAAGGTCCGCCGCCCGGTCGAGCTCTCCAGCCTCTACGACGACCTCATCGCCGGCGACCGCGCCCCGCGCACCGAGGTCCTCGACCTCCGCGTCATCCCGGCCTCCGACACCATCGCCGCCGCGCTGGAGATCACCCCCGGCACCGAGGTCACCTGGATCGAACGCCTCCGCTACGCCGGCGACGAGCCCCTGGCCCTGATGCACAACGCGATCCCGACCGACGTGCTCGACGTGACCCGCGAAGACCTGGCCGAACGCGGCCTCTACGAACTGCTCCGCCGGGCCGGCCACGTCCCCCGCATAGCCACCCAGGTCATCGGCGCCCGCTCCGCCACCGCCACCGAGGCCCGCACGCTGGCCGAGAAGCGCGGCTCGTCCCTGCTCACAATGGTCCGCACGGCGTGGGACGCGACCGGCCGCGCGCTCGAATACGGAAGCCACGTCTACCGCGCGAGCCGCTACAGCTTCGAGATCAACCTCTCGGCCGGCTAGCCGGCCGTGTCCCCCAGATCATCGGGTCCGCGTCCGCCGGCGTGGTCTCAGAGGCGGCCAGCGCTGATCCGTTGGTGTTAGGCGGCGATCTCTGCCATATAGCGGCGGCCTTCAACCCATTCGTCGGTCTGTTCCGCGAGGACCGCACCGACCAGGCGGATAATCGCGGCCCTCGGTGCGGCGGCGGATCTCTTTGGTCAGCCGTTCCTCGGGGTTGTTCGAGCGGTTCCGGCGCCGAGCCTGCGTGGGGAAACGTGGTGGAGGCGCGCAGGTCCTCGCGGGCGTTGTCGAGGTGTTCGGCGGCGTCCGGGAACCGTTCACCGATCATGTCGAGACGAGGCTGCGGTGGGCGTCGGAGATGACGAGGCGGACTCCGGACAGCCCGCAGGCCGTCAGCGAGCGTAGGAACGCCGGCCGGCCCGCGCCGTCCTGGTCGGAGGAAATCTGCAGGCCGAGGCCTCGCGGCCGACGTCGGCGTTGACGCCGACCGCGACCAGGGTGTGGACGTTGAGCGTGCGGCCGTGTTCGCGGACTTTGATGACCAGGGCGTCGAGCCAGACGAACGTGTAGGGCCGCAGTCCCGGGGGCGGTTGCGGAACGCTTCGACCTGGGCGTCCAGATGCCGGGGCGGCTCGACCAGTTTCTCCACCCGACGGGTCGAGAGACTGAGCAGGTGGCTGGTCGCCACGACACTGACGACGGCTTGTTCGGCACGGTGGCGGTGCCTCGACAACCAGCCCGGGAAAGCAGGAGCCCCTGGCGCAGCTTGGGATGGGCCAGCTCGACCGTGCCGGCCCGGTATCCCACTCCCGAGCCCGGTAGCCATTGCCCGAACTCAAACGATCAGGGCCGCGTTCGCCGTACTCGGCGCCGCAGACCGCGTCGGCCTCGGCCGACATCAGCAGGTCGGCGAAGGTATGCGCGGTTCCCGCCGGGCCGGATCATGCGCGCAGGCTTTGTCCACGAGCAACATGTCCGGCTCACCGGCCTCGGCGGAGTTCGTCATACGGCGACGGCGACGGCTGCGCACTGGAGGTCGGCGACGGTCAGCGGGCATCCGCGCGCGATCACCACGACGTGGTCGATCCCGTACGACCGGAGCCGGCCGCAGCGTTCGGCGAACTGGTCCGGGGCTTCTCCGTCGGCGAGTGCGGTGCTCACCGTCTTGGCGATGGCGGCGTCGTCGCGGCCGATCGCCGCGCACAGGTCGTGCAGCACCGCCAGTTTGTGCCGGATCGTCACGCCGCCGTCCGGGATGTCGAACAGGTTGCACGCGTCGGCGAGCTCGGCGACCAGCGGCAGCGTCCGGCGCTCCCCGGTGCCGCCGATCAGGATCGGCGGATGCGGTGTCGTCGCCGGGCCCGGGCTGCTCACCGGGTGTTCGGCCCGGGTGTGCAGGCCGTGGAACGGCGTGGTGTCGCCCCGCCACATCCGTACGGCGAGCCGGATCGTGTCGTCGAGCCGTTCGAACCGCTCCTGCGCCGGCGGCAACGGCAGGCCCATGTCGCGCCCCTCGGCCTGCTGGTAACCGGCGCCGACGCCGAACCACGCCCGACCCCCGGAGAGGACGTCGAGGCTGGTCACCGCCTTGATCAGCAGGGCCGGCGGCCGGAAGGTCACGGGGCTGACCATGGCCCCGAGCCGCACCCGGCGGGTCGTCGCGGCCAGGAAGTCGAGCACCGCGTACGCCTCGAGCATCGGGTCGGTGCCGACCGCGGCCGGGTCGGCCTGGATGAGGTGGTCGGTGGCCCAGACGGTGTGCAGCCCGAGCTCGTCGGCGGCGTGGCCGAGGTCGGTCAGGGCGGCCGCCACGTCGCCGGGCGGGTAGGCCGTGATGCTGACGCTGACGTCCATGGCTCAGGCCGCCGTCGTGTACTGCACCGAGGCGAGGCGCCAGCGCCCGCCGCTGTCGACCCAGACCTGGCTGACCCGGAACCGGCCCTTGATCTCCTCGCCGTGGTAGAGGCATTCCGACTCGACCACGTCGAACCGGATGCCGGCCGCGTCGTAGGTGTGCACCGCCGACTCGACCACGTCCAGGCGGACCTGCTCGTACGCCTCCTCGCGGTGGACGCCGACCCAGGTGTCCCGGTCGATCAGGTAGCCGCGCGGGCCGGTGACGAGCGCGTCCGGGGCGACGAGGTCGTTCAGCGTGTCCCAGTCGCCGGCGATCAGAGCCTCGTTCAGCCGATCCTGCAGACTGTTGACCATCGCATCTCTGTCATCATCCATAGAGCCACTCTAACTTTAGAGTGGCTCTAGAAATAGCCCCGAGCGGAGGCGTGTGGTGGGACTGCGCGAGCAGAAGCGGGAGCGCACCCGGCGGCAGATCGCCGACACCGCCTGGACGCTCATCGCCGACCAGGGATTCGGGCAGGTCACCGTCGCCGCGATCGCACGGGCGGCCGAAGTGTCCGAGGCGACCGTCTTCAATTACTTCGCCACCAAGGAGGACCTCTTCCTCTTCCGGCTCGACGAATACGGCGAGCGCCTCGTGCGGGGCGTGACCGACCGGCCGGCTGGCGAGGGCGTGGCGGCCGCCTTCCGGCGCCTGCTGCTCGACCAGGGCGGCCTCGTCGAGCAGCTCGACAGCGGCGACCGGCAGGCGCTCGACCGGCTGCGCACGGTCAACCGGGTGGTCGCGGAGAGCCCGGCCCTGCGGGCCCGCGAGCAGATCTCGCTGACCCGCACCGCCGAACTGCTCGCCGCGGCCCTCGGCGGCGACACCGCCGAGGAGCGGCTGACCGCCCGCGTCGTGGCGCACGCCCTGATCGGGGTGCAGCGGGCGCTCGTGTTCGAGGTGCGCGACGCGGTGCTGGCCGGCGAGATCCCGGCCGGGTTCGCCGAGCGGCTGAGGCGCTCGGTTACCGGCGCCGTCGCCCTGCTGGAGCAGGGCTTCGGCGCCTACGGATCCTGAGCCGGCGGGGTCAGCCCTTCTGGGCGACGTTGACCATCCAGGGGACGCCGAACTTGTCGACGCACTGGCCGAACACATCGCCCCACATCTGCTTCTCGAACGGGACGTGGACCTGGCCGCCGTCCGAGACCTTGGACCAGACGTCCTCGAGGCCGTCGCCGGCCTCGCCACTCACGCTGATGGTCATCGTGTTGCCGGGGTTGAAGGGCATGCCCGGGGCGGTGTCGGAGGCCATCAGGGCGCCCTTGCCGCCGACCAGCATCGCGTGCATGACCTTGTCGGCGACCGACGGATCGCCGCCGAACTCGCCGAACGTGTTGACGGTCAGCTCGCCGCCGAGAACGGTCCGGTAGAACTCCATCGCCTCGCGGCAGTTGCCGTTGAAGGTCAGGTAGGGGTTGACGTTGACTGTCATCGAGACTCCTTTGGCCGAGTGACGTGTACCACTCAGCGACGCTAGCCCCACCCCCCGACAAAAAGCAGCAGCTTGACGCGACCGCGCAGGCCCCCAAGCCGGACAGACCGGCGGAAAGCGCTTGTGGCGTGAACGGGTCCTGGTGTTCTGGGCTGAACGACCGGAGGAGTACGTCATGGCTGACGTATGGAATTCCACACGGCAGGAAACCGTCGTCAGGTTCGATGGCAGCGGCGTGCACCTGGGGCCGTTCGCCATGTCCTCACCGATGGTCGGAGCCGGCCGATTCGACCGCGGCCCGGCCCGCCTCCAGCCGGGCGATCGGCACCCGGAACGGCGAGCAGGAGACGTAGTCGAGGCCGACCTCGTGGAAGAAGTGCACCGAGTCGGGGTCGCCGCCGTGCTCGCCGCAGACGCCCAGCTTCAGGCCGGGCCGGGCCTGGCGGCCCTCCTCCGACGCGATGCGCACCAGCCGGCCCACACCGTCCCGGTCGATCGACTCGAACGGGGAGATGCCGAAGATGCCGAGTTCGAGGTAGCGCCAGAAGAACGCGCCCTCGACGTCGTCGCGGGAGAAGCCCCAGCCCATCTGGGTCAGGTCGTTGGTGCCGAAGGAGAAGAACTCGGCCGCCTCGGCGATCTGGCCGGCGGTCAGGGCCGCGCGCGGCACCTCGATCATGGTGCCGATCAGGACCTCGACGCCCGAGTCACGGACCACGTCGGCGATGATTTTCTCGGCCTCCGCGCGTACGGTCTCCAGCTCCTGGACCGCACCGACCAGAGGGACCATGATCTCAGGTCGCGGGTGGCCGCCCTCGGCGGCCAGCGCGACCGCCGCCTCGGCGATGGCCCGCACCTGCATCGCGAAGAGGCCGGGGATCACCAGGCCGAGGCGTACGCCGCGCAGGCCGAGCATCGGATTCGACTCGTGCATGCGCCGCACCGCGGTGAGCATCTTCTGCTCGCGTTCGACCTCCTCGCCGCGTTCGCGGGCGACCGCGACCTGCACCGCCAGCTCCTCCAGCGAGGGCAGGAACTCGTGCAGCGGCGGGTCGATCAGCCGGACGGTGACCGGCAGGCCGTTCATCTCGCGGAAGATCTCCAGGAAGTCGGTTCGCTGCAGCGGCTGCAGTGCGTCCAGGGCTTCCTTCCGCTCGGTCGCGTTGTGGGCCAGGATGAGCCGTTCGACGAGCTCGCGCCGGTCGCCGAGGAACATGTGCTCGGTGCGGCACAGACCAATGCCCTGGGCCCCGAAGCGCCGCGCGCGGGCGGCGTCGGCACCCGTGTCGGCGTTGGTGCGCACCTTCAGAGAGCTTCGCGAATCAGCGTGGGTCATCAGAAGGTGCACGGCCGCGACCAGCGGGTCGTTGGCCTGGGCCGGGTCGAGGTCGCCCTCGAAGTACTGCACGACCTCGGACGGCCGCACCGGCACCTCGCCGAGGTAGACCCGGCCGGTGGTGCCGTCGATCGAGATCACGTCGCCCTCGTGGACGACCTGGCCGCCGACCGTGAACTGGTCGCGTCCGACCTCCAGCTCGTCGGCGCCGCAGACGCAGGTCTTGCCCATGCCCCGGGCGACCACGGCGGCGTGCGAGGTCTTGCCGCCGCGCGAGGTCAGGATGCCCTGCGCGGCGATCATGCCGGGCAGGTCGTCGGGGTTGGTCTCGCGGCGCACCAAGATCACGTTGTGTCCGGACGCGGCCTTCGCAGTCGCGTCCGCCGCGGTGAAGACGACCTCGCCGTAGGCGGCACCGGGCGAGGCGCCCACGCCGCGGGTGATCGCGGTCGGAGAGGACGAGAGATCGAAGCGAGGGAACATCAATTGCCCGAGCTGGGCCCCGGTCACCCGGGTCAGCGCCTCGTCGAGGTCGATCATGCCCTCGTCGACCAGCTGGGCCGCGATCGTGAACGCGGCCGCCGCGGTGCGCTTGCCGACCCGGGTCTGCAGCATCCAGAGCTTGCCCCGCTCGATCGTGAACTCGATGTCGCAGAGGTCGCGGTAGTGCCCCTCCAGCGTGGCCATGATCTGGAGCAGTTCGTCGTACGACTTCTTGTCGAGACCTTCGAGATCGTGCAGCGACAGCGTGTTGCGGATGCCGGCCACGACGTCCTCGCCCTGGGCGTTCTGCAGGTAGTCGCCGTAGATGCCGCTCTCGCCGGTGGCCGGGTCGCGGGTGAACGCGACGCCGGTGCCGCTGTCCGGCCCGAGGTTGCCGAAGACCATCGCCACGATGTTGACCGCGGTGCCGAGGTCGGCCGGGATGCGCTCCTGGCGGCGGTAGAGCACGGCCCGGTCGGCGTTCCACGAGCGGAAGACCGCCTCGATCGCGAGGCTCATCTGCTCGCGCGGGTCTTGCGGGAAGTCGTGCCCGGTGTGCTTGGAGAACACCTTCTTGTAGGCGGTCACCAGCTCTTGCAGAGCTTCCGCGTCCAGCTGTACGTCGTCCCGGACGCCCCGTGACTCCTTGGCATCGTGCAGCGCCTGCTCGAACTCGTCGCCCGGCACGTCGCAGACGGTCTTGCCGAACATCTGGATGAGCCGGCGGTAGGAGTCCCAGGCGAAGCGGTCGTTGCCGCCGGCCTGGCGGGACAGCCCGGCGACCGACTCGTCGTTGAGGCCGACGTTGAGGACGGTCTCCATCATGCCGGGCATCGAGAAGGGCGCGCCGGAGCGGACCGAGACGAGGAGGGGGTCGTTCGGGTCGCCGAGCTTGCGGCCCATCGCGCGCTCGAGGTCCGCGAGATGGGAGGCGATCTCCGCGTCGAGACCGTCGGGGAGCGCCGAGGACTTCAGGAAGGTACGGCACGCTTCCGTGGTGATCGTGAAGCCGGCGGGCACCGGCAGGCCGAGATTCGTCATCTCGGCGAGGTTGGCTCCCTTACCGCCGAGCAGGTCCTTGAGGTCCTTGTTGCCCTCGGAGAAGTCGTAGACGAACTTGACCATGCCACCCACCTCCGGTTTCGATTCCGTGGCTGATGGGTTCTCTGCCCCGGGATTCGTAAGGCTAAGCGGGCAATGAGCAAATAGTTAACTGTCCCGTGGGGTTTTTCACCACTCACCGTCGCCCGGTGCTCGGGAAGCGCTCTCTTCGCGCAGTTCCGCGCACCCGGTAACCTGGCCGCAATGGAGAGTCTGCGGCGGAGATGCGAGCGGCGCCTACGGGGCGTTCGTATTCCTCAGCCGTTCGATCTCGATGCCTTCTGCCGCGAAGTGGAGGCCCGCCGGGGCCGCCGGCTGCTGCGCCAGGCGGTCCCCGGGCTGAGCTCGCACGCGCCCTGCGGCCTCTGGATCGGCACGCCGGAAGCCGATCACGTCTTCTACGACCCCGGCACCTCGCCGCTGCACGCCGAACACATCGTGCTGCACGAACTCGCGCACATCCTCAGTGGCCACCACCTTCAGGAGGGCGACGGCTCGCTCGCCCGGCTCTTCCCCGACCTCGACCCGGCCGCGGTGAGCCGCATGCTGAACCTCAGCGCCCTGGGGCGGGTCGGCTACACCAGCGTCCAGGAGCGCGAGGCCGAGATGATGGCCTCGCTGATCCGAGGCCGGTCGGGCCGGCCGCCGCACACCACCATCGGCCGGGTCGCCCAGGCCTTCGGCTTCACCGAGTGACGCGTGGTCTTCTCACTCATCGTCATGATCCTGCTGTGGGTCGCGACCGCCGTCCGGCTGCCCACCCTCTGGCGGGACCGGCGGCAGCGCGCGCTCTGGACCGCCGTCTTCGCGCTCGCGCTGGCCAAGTCGGCCTCGTTTCCGCCGGTCGCCGCCCGGCTGCACGCGGCGATCGTGCCCAACCTGATCGGCGTGGCGGTGGCCTTCTGCCTGCTGCGGTTCATCGCGCTGGTCACCGGAGCCGGGTCGAGGCGCTGGCCGCTCGTGGTCACCGCGGGCGTGCTGGTCACGCTCGGTGTGCTGGGTGCGATCGCGGGCAGCGAGATCGACAACCGGGGCGAGGTGCTGGCCGGGCCGCTGCCGCCCGCCGCCGTCGCCTACTGGGTCGCCCTCGAAAGCTATCTGGGTGCGGTACTGGTCTCGGTCGGCCGTCTCTTCTGGACGGTCGGCCGGGCGGCGCCGGCCGGGCTCCCGCGGCTCGGGCTGCGGGCGATCGCCGCCGGCGCGGCGGTCATTTCCCTGTACGCGGCGACCAAGACGATCCTCATCGTCGTCCACGGGTTCGGCGCACCCATCGCCTTCGAACGCATCGAGCCGGTCGCGCACGTGATCCAGGCGGCCGCGATCCTCGTCGCCGTGGCGGGCAGCCTCGTGCCGGCCACCCGGCGGGCTCGCGCGGTCGTCGCCGCGTACCGGAGCCTGCTCAAGCTCCGCCCGCTGTGGCGGGCGATGAAAGAGGCCTTCCCGGAGGTGATTTTGTTCAGCCCGCGCCGGGCCGTGATCGAACTCGCCGGGGTGGACGACGTCGACCTGCGGCTCTACCGCCGGGTGATCGAGATCCGGGACGGGATGCTGGCCCTGCGCGACTACCGGCCCCCGGACGTGCCGGACGACGCCGACCCGGCGGTGACCGAGGCCCGCGGGATCGCGCTGGCGCTGCGACGGCATGCCGCCGGAGTCGCGCCGGCCGAGCAGCCGGAGGCGTGGGCGCCGGTCGGGCCGGCGATGGCCGACGAGGTCGCCTGGCTGAGCCGGGTGAGCGACGCCTTCCGCGGCCTCACTGAGGCCGCCGCTCCGATTCCCAGACCTTCCGGATCAGCTCGCTGATCGTCTCGCGGCCGCGCGGCGACACATCGGCCGCCCGCAGCGCGATCTGGGTGACCCCGGCGTCGCGGATGGTCTGCAGCAGGTCGAGCTGGGCGTCGATCCGGCGGGTCTGCTCGTCGTCGAGGAAGTAGGAGACCGGCACGCCGAAATAGGCGGCGAGCGCGGTCAGATGGGCCACCGTCGGATTGTCACGCCGGCCGGTGCGAAGCTGCCAGATGTACGTGTGGGAGATCGGCACACCCTGCGTGGCGCGGATCGCCTCGGCGACCGCCATGTAGCTCGGCTCCACCTGGCCGCCCTCGTGCCGCTGGTCTCGTTGCGGCGACACCGGGCGGACCTGGCGGAAGAGCCGGTCGAGTTTCTCGGCGATGGAGAAGGCGCCCACCACGCCCCTCCTCCCCGTCGCCGTCTTTCCACACCGACCGTCCCACCGACCCGGTCGCCCATGAGCAGGTCCGCGCCCACCCGCGCGGCCATGCACATCCCCCGATGTAGGGCGTCCGTAAACTGTGGTTGATGAGACCTCGGTGAGACTAAGCCACGACCCTCCCCGGCTCAATCCTTTGGACGGTCAGTTCCGTGCGTTCACGCTCCGGCGCATCACGACCCGGCGCACCGTCGGCCGGCTGACCTCGACGAACCCGGCGGCCAGGAAGGCGTTGCGGGAACCGACGTTCATCTCGCCCCAGGACACGTTCTGGCCCGGCCGGGGCACCATCGGATAGCCCTCGACGGCTGTCGCGTTCCGGGCCTCGGCATACCGGGCGGCCGCCTCGACCAGCGGATAGGTGAGTTTCTGCCGCCGGTAGCCGGCGCGCACCGCGAAGCAGACGACCGACCAGACGCCCGGATCATCCGGGTCCTCGTTCCGCCCGGCCCACGGCACCGACGAGCCCCGGAGCCGCCGGTAGTTCCTCCGCGGCTCGACGGCGACCCACCCGACCGGCTCCCCGTCCAGATAGGCGACCAGGCCACTGGTGGCGTCGGCCTCGGGATGGCCGCAGTCGGTCTCGTCGCGCAGCCGGTGGGTCCGCTCGTCGACCGGCATGCCGAACCAGTCGCGGTCGCCGAGCTTCATCCGCTGGCAGCCGCACTTGGCCGCCCCGCCCCGCCCGAACACCGCCCGCAGATCCTCCCAGCTCGCCTCGTTCGCCGGGACAACCGCCGGCGCAGTTTCCCCCTCGATCATTCGCGCAGCCTAAGGCCCGTTCCGGACGTTCCGCGTCCGGATCAGTCCCGGACCGTGGCCCGTTCGCCGCGCAACAGCCCGGTGGACTGGCCGACCTCGATGAGGTAGCCGTCGGGATCACGCAGATAGCAGCGGAGCTCGGAGCCGCGGTCGACCGGCGGGGTGAGAAACTCGGCGCCCCGCGACGTCCACTCCTCGTAGCGGGCCCGGATGTCGGCCACCCGCAGGTTGAGGAAGATCGAGGTGGTGTCGCCCGGCTCGTAGTCGACCACCGTGATACCCGGCTTGTCGGGCGTGGGGCCGCCGCCCGGATTCATGATGATCCACGAGTTGGCCAGCCGGACGATGCACGGGTTCTCGTCGAGCGCGACGCTGCCGCCGAGCACGCGCGAATAGAAGTCGCGCGAGCGGGCCACGTCGCGCACGGTGATGAACAGCGTGACCAGGATGCCCTCGTCGGGCGCGGGGAGATCGCTCATGCCCGTAAAGACCGGGCGGCCGGCACATCTGTGACACGGGCGGCTTCGAGAAACGAACTCGGCGGGCCAGGTCGCGAAGCATGCTCAGGCTGGTAAACACCTCGACGTCGCCGACGGGGGCAGTAGGAACCATCGCGTGCAACCGCTGCTGGGCTTCGGCTCCGGCCTTGACCGCGGCCCGGCGGGCGGTTAGCCGCATCTGCAGCGCAGCACGTTGCGTCCCGGATTTGGGCTGGCCAGCCGGGTGCGTGGTAGAGCGTCCCGGGCGACGCGTTCGGCATCCATCGGATCTGACTTGGCTCCGCCGCGGCGCGCCGGGCGTTGTGGCCGGTCGAGTTCGACTACCAGTTTGCCGCTGCCGGCCAAATGCCGCGCCAAGCCTGCGCCGTAGCCCCCGGAGCCTTTCAGCGTCCAGGCCCGCAGACCTGAGTACCGCTCGGCCGTCCCCGGCCGGGGACGATCACAAGGTGATGGAGGGAGAGAATGGGTCGCGTGGTGGACATTGTAGAGAGTGCCGAAGCGCTGACCCTGCTCGACGAGCTGACGACGACGACCGGGCGGGACGATCCCTATTCGCGGTACGCCCGGCTCCGTGAGATCGCCCCGGTGGTGCGGGCCGAGGACGGCGCGCTGGTGGTGACCCGGCACGCGGACTGTGCGGCCGTGGTGCGTGACCCGAAGCTCGGGCACATGCCGCGTCACATGCTCGATTTCATCGGCCTCGGCGACTGGGAGGAGCATCCCGCGCTGCGGCTGCTGTTCACCAGCATGCTGACCCTCAACCCGCCGGATCACACGCGGCTGCGGCGGCTGGTCAGCACGTCGTTCACCGCGCGGCGGGTGCAGCGGCTGCGGCCGGCCGTCGAGCGGCTGGTCGGCGAGCTGCTCGACGAGCTGCCCGAGGAGGGCGACTTCATCTCGGGGTTCGCCTTTCCGGTGCCGGTCAACGTGATCGGTGAGCTGCTGGGGGTGCCGGCCGAGGACCGGGCGCGGTTTCAGCCGCTGATCCGCGACTGGACCCAGGTGCTCGACGTCATCACGCCCGAGGTGCTCGCCACCGCCGACCCGGCCGCCGCGCAGGTCCGTGACTATCTGACCGACCTGATCGAGCGTCGCCGCCGGGAGCCGCAGGACGACCTGATCAGCGCGCTCGTCGCGGTCGAGGCCGAGGGCGACCGGCTGAGCTCCGATGAACTGCTCACGATGGCCGCGCTGCTGTTCGCGGCCGGGTTCGAGACGACCACCAACCTGTTGGCGAACGGCCTGGTCGCGTTGCTGAGCAACCCGGGCCAGCTGCCGGCTCTGCAGGCTTGGCCGGAGGCGGCGGCCGAGGAACTGATCCGGTACGACTCACCGGTTCAGCTGCTCAGCCGGGTCGCCTGGGAGCCGACGACGATCGGCGGGGTGGCGATCGAGCCGGGCGACCGGGTCGTGGCCTATCTGGGCGCCGGCAACCGGGATCCGCGGCAGTTCAACGAGCCGGAGCGGCTCGACCTGGCGCGGGCCGACAACGCGCCGCTGTCGTTCGGCGGGGGGATCCACTATTGCCTGGGTGCGCCGCTGGCCCGGCTGGAGGCCCAGGTGGCCTTCCCGGCGCTGCTGCGGCGCTTCGGAAAACTGGAGCTGGCCGGGGAGCCGGAGCGGCGGGACAGCCTGACGATCCGCGGCTTCACCAGGCTGCCGGTGACCTTCGGAAGGTAGGGAAAATAAGGGCGCCGCTGCGAATTCCACGGGGGAAGAACTCGCAACGGCGCACCGCGAACATTAGCGAACGGTTGCCGCCGTGTCTATCCCGCGCGCAACTAACCGACGCGCTGGATGACCGATCCGACGAGCTTGCTCCAGTCCGAGCCGAAGTTCGCGCTGGTGCTGGCGTTGTTGAGGCGATAAATCGCATATGCATCAACAAGTGTGACGTTTCGATCAGTCAGCACGGCGACCGCGGTGTCGGCGACGCCCGGGTGCTTCGGCTCGTACTGCTTGTGCCGGATCACCACGAAGCCGTCCCAGTTGCCCTGGTTGAGCGGCTGCACGCGGACGGTCTCGGTGTAGGCCGGCTCGCTCTTGTCCGAGGTGACGGTCTGGGGCACCGAAACCGACGGCGCGCAACTGTCGGCCGCCGCCTTGAGCAGGGCCTGGGCGGCGGCCGCGGCCGTCTTGTCGGGGAACACCAGCGCGGACTGCTCCAGCGTCTGCGCGCCGGTGTCGCCCGCGTCCTCGAAGTCGGCCGCGACGACCTGGCCGCCGGGCGGAACGGGTGCCGGGGTGCTGGTGCCGCCGCAGATGCTGACCAGCTTGGTGGTGTCGACCGGGTCTTCCGGCGTGGTCCAGGTCGGCCCGATCTCACTGGCCTGCAGCAGCGCGCCCCGCATGGTGGTCGCGTCGATGACGCCGGTCGGCTCGGGCGCCGGATCGTCCTTGGACGAGCAGCCGGCGAGCCCGGCGGCGGCCAGAACGAGAACACTGGCGGCGGCGAGCGCGGCCCTCCCGGTCACGAACATCGGGCCATCTTTGCAGACCGGCCGCCGGCCGACGACATGCTAACCGTCGCTTCAGCGGGCTGTAGCGGATAGGTTGACGGAAGGCGACGGGAGGCGACCGGCGATGCTCGACGATCTTGCGAAGCGGCTCACAGCGCGGCTCGGCCCGGCAAAAGTGATCACTGACCGTCAGGAACTGCGGACGTACGAGTGTGACGGCCTCGCCCATTACAAAGTGATCCCGGCCATCGTCGCCCTCCCCCACACCACCGCCGAGGTGGCGGCCGTGGTCCGCGAGTGCCAGGCGGCCAAGGTGCCGTTCGTGGCCCGCGGCTCGGGCACCGGCCTGAGCGGCGGGGCCCTCCCCCACGCCGACGGCGTGCTGATCGTGACCGCCCAGATGCGCGACATCCTCGAGATCGACCCGGCCGCCGAGCGCGCGGTCGTCCAGCCCGGCGTGATCAACCTGCAGGTGACCCAGGCTGCCACCCCGCACGGCTACTACTACGCCCCCGACCCGTCCAGCCAGCAGATCTGCTCGATCGGCGGCAACGTGGCCGAGAACTCGGGCGGCGCGCACTGCCTGAAGTACGGCTTCACGACCAACCACGTGACCGGCCTCGAGATCGTCACCCCCGACGGCGACGTGGTCCGGCTCGGCGGCAAGGCGCCGGACCCACCGGGGTACGACCTGATCGGCGCGTTCGTCGGGTCGGAGGGCACGCTCGGGGTCGCCACCGAGGTGACCGTACGGCTGACCCGCCTGCCCGAGACGGTGCGCACGCTGCTGGCCGCCTTCGCGAGCACCGACCAGGCCGGGGCCGCGACCTCGGCGATCATCGGGGCGGGCGTGGTGCCGGCCGCGATCGAGATGATGGACGCCCTCGCCATCGAGGCGGCCGAGGCCGCGGTCGCCTGCGGTTATCCGGAAGGCGCCGGGGCCGTGCTGATCGTCGAGCTGGACGGGCCGGCGGCCGAGGTCGAGGCCCAGTTCGACCAGGTGACCAGGCTGTGCGACGACAACGGGGCGTTCGAGATCCGGATCGCGGCCGACGACGCCGAACGGGCGCTGTTCTGGAAGGGCCGCAAGTCGGCGTTCGCGGCGGTCGGCCGGATCAGCCCCGACTACATCGTGCAGGACGGCGTGATCCCGCGGACCGCGCTGCCCGAGGTGCTGCGGCGCATCGGCGATTTGGCGCGGGACCACGGCGTACGCGTCGCCAACGTGTTCCACGCCGGGGACGGCAACCTGCACCCGCTGGTGCTCTTCGACGACGCGGTGCCGGGCCAGGCCGAGCGGGCCGAGGACGTGTCGGGCGCGATCATCGACCTCTGCATCGAGTACGGCGGGTCGATCACCGGCGAGCACGGCGTCGGGGCGGACAAGGCGAAGTACATGCCGCGCATGTTCGGCGACGACGACCTCGACACGATGCAGCTCGTGCGGTGCGCCTTCGACCCGGACCGGCTGGCCAACCCGGGCAAGATCTTCCCGACGCCGCGGCTGTGCGGGGAGCGGCCGGGCCGCGGAACCCCGGCCGCCGACCGGTGGAAAGACGTGGAGGTCTTCTGATGGGTGTCCTCGAGGAGCTGACCCGGCCGGCCGGCGACGAAGACGTCGTCGGCGGGGTCCGGGCCCGGCTGGTCGCGGCGCCCGGGTCGACGGCGCAGGCGGCCGAGTTGATCAAGGCGAGCCAGGACCTGACCGTGGTGGTCCGGGGCAACGGCACCAAGCTCGACTGGGGACCGCCGCCGCGCAAGCTCGACCTGATCATCGACACGAAGAAGATCACCGGCCTGGTCGAGCACGCCGCCGGCGATCTGATCACGATCGTCCGGGCCGGGACCCCGCTGGACGACCTCGACCTGGGCGACCAGCAGCTGGCCCTCGACGGGCCACCGCACGCCACGATCGGCGGAACGGTCGCGGCCGGCACCAGCGGCCCCCGGCGGATGTTCTACGGCACCGCGCGCGACCTGCTGATCGGCATCACGATCGTGCGGCCGGACGGCGTGATCGCCAAGTCGGGCGGCAAGGTCGTCAAGAACGTCGCCGGCTACGACCTCGGCAAGCTCTTCCACGGGTCGTACGGCACGCTCGGGCTGATCACCGAGTGCGCGTTCCGGCTGCACCCGGAGCCGGCCGCCGCCCTGTTCGTCCGCTCCTCCCGGACCACCGCGGCGCCGGTGCTCGCCGCCCAGGTGGTGCCGGCCGCGATCGAGGTCGATTCGGCGACCGGCGAGACGGCGGTGCTGCTCGAAGGCACCGCGACCGGCGTCCGCGAGCGGGCGGACAAGCTGGCGGAACTAATCGGCGGCGAGGTCACCGAGAAAGCGCCGGACTGGTGGGGGGTGCCACCCGACGGCCCGATCCGGCTCAAGCTCGGCGTGCCGATCTCCCGGGTGCCCGAACTGCTGGCGAGCGGCGCCACGATCCGTGGCTCGGCGGGCACGGGTGTGCTCTACGCGACGGTGGACGACATCACCGGAGTCGAGGCGTTACGGGCCCACTGCGTACGTCTGGAAGGGCATGCGGTCGTCCTGGCCGCACCACCGGGGGTGGTGGAGATCCTCGACATGTGGGGGCCGACGCCGGGCCTCGCCCTGATGCGGCGGATCAAGGACCAGTTCGATCCCGGGCACCGGTTCGCGCCGGGCCGATTCGTGGGAGGAATCTAATGGTCGACGCCACCTGGGGCACCGGCGAGGCGCCGCGTGATGTGCTCGGGCCCGTCTCCTCCGGCCCCGCCTTCGATGACGACCACCCGCCGCGGGCCGATCTGATCGCCGACTGTGTGCACTGTGGATTCTGCCTGCCGACCTGCCCGACCTATGTGTTGTGGGGTGCCGAGGCCGACTCGCCGCGCGGCCGCATCTATCTGATGAACAGTGGCGTCAATGGCGAACCGCTGAGCGATTCGATGGTCGAGCATTTCGACAAGTGCCTCGGCTGCATGTCCTGCGTCACCGCCTGCCCGTCGGGCGTCAAATACGATCGGCTCATCGAGGACACTCGCGCTCAGATTGAGCGCAATCATTCCCGTACGCCCCGGGACCGCGCCCTGCGCGCGGCGATCTTCGCCCTCTTCCCCTACCCGCGCCGGCTGCGGTTGCTGCGCGGGCCGCTGCGCGCCTATCAGCGCTCGGGTCTGCAGAAACTGGTCGGCCGCAGTGGCCTGCTGGACCGGCTCGGCCCGACTCTGAAGACCCTGGAATCGCTGGCGCCGCAATTGAGCGGCGTGCCGCGGCCGCCCCGCCGGGTCGCCGCTCGCGGCAAGCGCCGGGCCGTGGTCGGCATGCTCACCGGCTGCGTGCAGAGCGCCTTCTTCCCGGAGGTCAATTCCGCGACCGTACGCGTGCTCGCCCTCGAAGGTTGCGACGTGTTGATTCCGCCGTCGCAGGGGTGTTGCGGGGCGTTGAGCGTGCACAACGGACGCAAGGCGGAGGCCCAGAATTTCGCCCGTCGCCTGATCGCCACATTCGAGCGCACCGGAATGGATTACTTCGTGGTCAACGCGGCCGGATGCGGGTCGTCGCTCAAGGAATACGACGTGTTGCTGGCCGACGATCCGGCCTACGCGTCGCGGGCGGCCGCCTTCACCGCGAAGGTTCGCGATCTGTCCGAGTTGCTCCACGAACTCGGCCCGGTGGCGAAACGGCACCCGCTGCCGGTGACCGTCGCCTATCACGATGCGTGCCACCTCGGGCATGCACAGGGTGTGACGACGCAGCCGCGATCACTACTCCGGGACATCCCGGGCCTGTCACTTCGTGAGGTCGCGGACTCCGCCATCTGCTGCGGGTCGGCCGGCATCTGGAACGTGCTCAACCCCGGCCCGGCCGCCGAGCTCGGCGCCCGGAAAGCCTCGAACGTCCTCGCCACCGGCGCCGAGCTGCTCGTCACCGCCAACCCCGGCTGTCTCATGCAGATCGGCGCGGCGGCCGGCGGGAAGATCGCGCTCGCCCACACCGCCCAGGTGCTGGACGCTTCTTTGCGAGGTCTGCCCGTTTCGGCGCTGGTCAAGTCAACCTCGGCGTAAGCGCGGCGCTAGATCGATGACTTTTGACGTTTCACGGGAGTCCAGGGCGTACTCATAGCGTCCCCGCCATGAGTGAAAAGGTCACCTCCGGGGTCAGCCGCCGCAACGCGCTGATCGCCCTCGGCGCTTCGGGTGCCGCGGCCACCGGGGCCACGCTGTTGGGCGGCTCCGCCGCCGAAGCCTCGCCCGCGTCTTCTCCGCTTCTGATCGGCAAGCCCGAGCGCCTCGGCGCGCCGCCGGTCGAGGGTCTGCACCTCACTTTCGGCACCGACCCCACGACCCAGATGGTCGTCTCCTGGACCACCCACACCTCGGTCCGCAACCCGCGGGTCAGCTACGGCACGCTCGAAGGCGGCCACGGCCGGACCGTGCAGGCCGAAACCCGCACCTACGTGGACGCGCTGTCGAGCAAGACCGTCTACGTGCACCACGCCGCGCTGACCGGGCTGCGGCCGGGCACCTACTACACCTACGCCGCGCTGCACGACGGCGGCCGCCCGGACGCCGGCACGTTCCAGACCGTGTCGCGCGGCCGGTTCCCGTTCACCTTCACCAGCTTCGGCGACCAGGCCGTCCCGCAGGTCACCTGGCAGCCCGACGGCAAGGGCGGCTTCACGCCGGCCATGCAGGCCAACAACACCCCGGCCAACGCCGACATCGTGGCCGGCATCGAACAGGTCGACCCGCTGTTCCACCTGCTCAACGGCGACCTCTGCTACGCCAACCTGGACCCCGACCGGGTGCGCACCTGGAACGGCTTCTTCGCCAACAACACCCGCTCGGCGCGCTACCGGGCGTGGATGCCGGCGGCCGGCAACCACGAGAACGAGAAGGGCAACGGGCCGCTCGGCTTCGGCGCCTACCAGACGTACTTCAAGGTGCCGGGCAACGGCGCCGACGCCGAATTCCAGGGCCTCTGGTACGCGTTCACCGCCGGCTCGGTGCGGGTCATCTCGCTCAACAACGACGACGTGGCCCTGCAGGACGGCGGCGACTCGTACGTCAGCGGCTACTCGGCCGGTCAGCAGAAGGCGTGGCTGGAGAAGCAGCTGTCGGCGGCCCGCAAGTCGACCGACATCGACTGGATCGTCATCTGCATGCACCAGGTGATCATCAGCTCCTCGGACGCCAACGGCTCCGACGTCGGCATCCGCTCGCAGTGGGGCCCGCTGTTCGACAAGTACGAGGTCGACCTCGTGCTGTGCGGCCACGAGCACGACTACGAGCGGTCGTTCCCGGTGCGCGGCGTGGTCTCCGGCACCGAGACCCTGACCCCGAACCCGGCCGAGACCAACACCTCGGTCGTCGACTCGTCGAAGGGCACCACCCACATGGTGCTCGGCGGCGGCGGGGTCAGCGGCACCACCAACGGGTCGTTCTTCCCGGTCAACAAGGGCAAGGTCATCGTCGCGGTCGGCGCCCCGCCGGCGGGCGGCGGCAAGCGCCCGTCGACCTACGTCTTCGAGGAGACGCCCTGGTCGGCGTTCCGCGACGAGGAGCACCCGTACGGCTTCGCCGCCTTCACGGTCGACCCGGGCACCGGGCCGGGCGCGACGACCCGGATGTTCGTGACCTACTACAACGTGACGATCCCGACCGGCGACATCGTGCCGCTGGAGTCGTTCACGCTGCAGCGCAAGCGTTCCGACAGCCACCACCGCTGAGATCGGCGCTTCCGGCCGGCGGCGGCCTTTCCGGCTGCCGGCGGCCGGCCCGGTCCGCTGCCGGCGGCCGGCTCGGTCCGCTGCCGGCGGCCGGCTTAACCGGTGCCGTTGCCGGTTTATCGGCGGCCGAAGCCTGGCAGCAGCTGGTAGGTCATCCGGCGGCCGGCCACGAGCTGGGCCTCCTGCCGCCGGCGCCGCTCGGCCTGCACCGCGACCAGCAGCAGCCACGGCGCGGTCGCGGGCGGCGGTGGTGGGGTGATCTTCGCCGTGACCTCGGCCGCGATCTGGCTGAACAGGTGCGTGCGATAGGGCTCACGCAGCTCGCGCACCCGGCTGACGAGCTGCCGCATCTCGGTGGCCAGCTCGTCGTCGACGCCGCTCAGATCGATCGTCGACGCCCAGGCGGCCAGCTCGCGCGGCATCCCCGGGGCGGCCCGCCAGGGCGACGCGTCACGTTCGTGCACCACCAGCGTGCCGGCGGCGAGGTCGCCGAGGCGCCGGCCCTGGGCCGAACCGAGCATGGTGATGATGCCGGCCGGCCAGCAGAAGGTGAACAGCAGCAGGCCCGGGAACTCGACCGCCAGGCCGACCAGGGCACGGGTGAACGCGTGCCGGGCCCGCAGCGGCCCGCCGTCGTCGCGGACCACGCGCAGGCCGAGGGCGCTCTTGCCGATGCTGCGGCCGCGCAGGAAGGTCTCGCAGAGCACCGGGTAGCCCACGAAGATCAGCACGGTGCCGACGGTCAGGGCGGCCTCGCCGAGCGCGTCGTCGAAGCTCATGAGGATCGCGCGGACCAGGCTGACCACGACCGCGCCCGGTGCGATCATGATCAGGCCGTCGATGAACAGGGCGAGGGCCCGCGACGGCAGACGGGCCGGGCGCAGCTCGATCTCCACGGCCTCGGCGCTGACGAGCCCGGTGACGACGGGGGCGTCGCCCGGAGCGACCGGGACGGGCAACAGGTTCACCCGCACAGTGAACACGAGGCGGGCTTCGGCCGGCGACCCCACCCGCTACTCTCTCCGGCAACAGGGGAGGCGGATAGTGGATCTCGACGCGCTGGTGGCCGAGCACGCCGGCGAATGGCATCGGCTGCGCATCCTGGCCTCGCGCCGGAGCCTCGACGCCGACGAGGCCGACGAGCTGGTCACGCTCTATCAGCGCACCACCACCCACCTGTCGATCATCCGCAGCCGCACCCCCGGCTCGGCGATCGTGATCGAGCTGTCCAACCTCGTCATCGCCGCCCGGGCCGCGCTGGTCAGAGATTCCCGGTTCGGGTGGCGGCCGCTCGTCCACTTCTTCACCGACACGCTGCCGGCCGAGCTCTACCGGGCCCGCCGCTGGTGGGTCGTCACGGCGCTGGCCAGCCTGGCGATCACGGTGGCCATGGCGTGGTATTTCGCGGCCCACCCGTCGGCGGTGGCCCAGATGAGCGACCGCGCCGAGGTCCAGGCCCTGGTCGACCACCAGTTCGTCGACTACTACAGCGCCTACCAGTCCTCGCACTTCGGCCTGCAGGTGTGGACGAACAACGCCGTGGTGACCGCGAAGTGCATCGCCGCCGGCGTGCTCATCCTGCCGGTGTTCTACATCCTGTTCCAAAACCTGTTCAACCTGGCCCTGATCGGCGGCGTGATGGCCGACGCCGGTCACACCGGCACCATGCTGACCTACCTCGCACCCCACGGCCTGCTGGAGCTGACTTGCGTGTTCATCGGTGCCGGGGTGGGGCTGCGCATCGGCTGGGCGTGGATCGCGCCGGGCCTGACCCGCACCCGCCGGCAGGCCGCGGTCGACGAGGCTCGCGCCGGCATCCGCGTCGCGGTCGGTCTGGCCTTCGCCCTGGCCGCCGCCGGCTTCCTCGAGTCGTTCGTCACGCCGTCGCCGCTTCCCCCGTTACTCCGGGTCGGCATCGGCGCCGCGGTCTGGTTACTCTTCCTCGCGTACGCCCTGGGCCGCGGCCGAGCCGCGGCGGCCGCCTCCGGTCCCCACGACGAAGCCCAGGCCGCCTATCTGGTGCCGACCGGCTGAGGCCGATCTTTCTTACGGCTGGAAGTAGTCCGACATCAGGTCGCTGACCCATTCCGGCTGCCTGACGTTGACCGGCAGGAATTCCCGCATGACCGGCTTGAGGTCGATGACGGGCGTGCCGGAGACCGCGTCGAGCCCGACCACCGTCAACTCGCGGCCGTGAACGGCTTCGACAGCGCAGCAGGTCACCCCGATGCGGTTTGGCCGGCGGGGAGCGCGGCCGGCGAAAATGCCGACGGGTGGCAGGTCGGCGCGCCCTCGGGAGGGGCGGGGTTCGCGGTAGTCGCCGTGTTCCGGGAACTGGTCGAAGATGAACAGGACCTCCACGTGGGAGAAGCCCTCCAGGCCCTCCAGGCACGCCTCGCCGAAGCGCTCGTCGATGGTGATGGTGCTGCGCACGGCACCCCAGTTGTCGGTGTTCTGGATATCGGTGCGGTCGTTGCGGACCGCGCCGATCGGGCTGATCTCGAAGGTGAGCATGGCTGGATGCCTCTTCTCGGGTTCTCGCGGCTGCAGGCGGTTACGCGGTCAGCAGGAGCATTACCGCGGCAGTGGCCCCATGGATGCCGTAGACCGCCGGCTTGGGCCCGTTGCTGCGCCGGACGATCAGTGCGTCGCCGACGGGTGTGCCGGCGGCGGCCAACATGAACCATCCCAGCAGATGGGGGGTCGCGCCGATCAGCAGGATGAAGACGACACCCCGGAGGCGATGTCGCGCACGCCCTTGACGGCCAGCCAGGCCTGCAAGGTGCGGTCCCCGGTCGGCGTGCCGGGGATGCCGAAGCCGGCGGCTCCCCGGGGCGCCCAGATCCCGCGGACGGCGAAGGCTGGGAGGCCGTCACGACATGTCGACTGGCAGACCGGGTGGAATACGGCCAGCCGGTGCTGTACAGCCATTTCCACGGCAAGGACGCCATCGTCAGCGCCGTCGCCCTGGACGGATTCAGCGAGCTCGCCGCCCACCTGCACCGCGCACGGTCGCCGGCGCCCGATAGAGCGGTCGTCGCCGCTCCTGGTCGGCCGGGCGGATCTCGCGCTTGAACCTGGCGGTGGGCCGCCGGGTCAGCCGGTTACCGCTACGGCGATGCCGAGCCCGAGCAGGGTCACCCCGGTCGCGGCGCGCATGAAGCGTTGCACGCGGGGTCTGCTCGCCCGGGCGCGGGCTTTGTCGATCGCCCAGACGTAGAGGCAGAACCAGGTGCTGGACACGGTCGCCCAGACCGCGCCGAGGGCGAGCGACGAGAGCAGTGCCGGGCCGTGGGCGCTGACGAACTGCGGGATGAGCGAAACGGCGACCACGCCCGCCTTGGGGTTGCCGAGGCTGGTCGCCACACCGACGGCGAAGCTACTGCGCCCGCTCCCGGCCGGACGGGCCGAGGACTCCGGCTTACGGATGGCCCAGAGCGACTGCGCGCCCAAGGCACAGAGCACGACGGCGCCGGCCAGCCGCAGGGCCGCGTACGCGTGGGGTTTGGTGAGCAGCACCGCGGAGAGGCCGATGGCCGCGGCGCCGGACCAGACGAGGATGCCCGCCGAGGAACCGGTGACGGTGAGCAGGCCGGCGCGTCGGCCCGATGTCAAGGTCTGGCGGGTGATCGCGGCATTGTTGGCGCCGGGCAGCATGGCCAGCAGCGCGACGGTGGCGACGAAGGCCGCGAGGTGGGTGGGCATACCTCCAGTGAATCCGTCCCCACCCATATACAGAAGGTCTGATTACCTCTGCCACCGATAGGCACAGCCACCTGATTGCTACGATCGGCCGATGGAGGTACGGCAAGCCCGGTACTTCATCGCCGTCGCCGAAGAGCTGCATTTCGGCCGGGCCGCGCAACGGCTGCGCATGTCCCAGCCGCCGCTGTCCCAGGCGATCCTGGCCCTGGAACGCGAACTCGGCGTAGCCCTGCTGCAACGCACCAGCCGGCAGGTCACCCTCACCAAAGCCGGCGAGGTGCTGCTGGCCCACTGCCGCCTGCTCGTACGCGACGCCGAACGCGCCCGCACCGCCGTTCAGCACGCCCGGGACGGACTCACCGGCCGGCTCGTCATCGCCGCCGTCGCGTCCGCCTTCACCGACGTCCTGCCCACCGCCCTGCGCCGATACCGCGGCCTGCGCCCCGACGTACAGCTACAGCTGCTCGAAGTCGGCACCGAGGCCGGAGCCCGCGGCGTACACGACCGCACCATCGACGTCGCCCTGGTCCGCCGCGCCACCGGCGGCCCCGGCTACCGCGTCGTACCGCTGCGCCAGGACCACTTCGTTGCCGCCCTGCCCCTCGACCACCCGCACGCCGCGCGGGCCGGGGAGCCCCTCGACCTCGCCGAGCTCGCCACCGAGCCGTGGGTCTGGATCCCGCGCGACATCTCACCCGGCTACCACGACGAGGTCGTCACGGCCTGCCGCCGAGCCGGGTTCAGTCCCGACGCGCGCCACCAGGCCACGATCATCGCCACCCAACTCGCCATGGTCGCCTGCGGCATCGGCGTAGCCATCGCGCCCTCCATGGCCGCCGCGGGCCGCAGCGACCTGGCGATCCGCCCGTTACGCGAGCCGGCCCTGCTGATCGCGCTGTCCCTGCTGCTCAGCGAACATCCCGACCCGCTGGTGGAGGACTTCGTGACCACCGTGTCGACCGTGACCCCCGAGCACCCCGTCGGCGGCATGTGAGACATCGGTCAGAGCTTCTTACGCTCGGCGCCGAACACGGACTTGGCGACGGTGGCCGCGGCGGGCGGCCGCTGCGGGGTGGTTACCAGGATCGCGATGTCGGAGAAGCCGCCGACCACCAACGCCTCCTGGAGCCCTTTCCTGGTCTTCGGCTGCACGAAACTGGCGGCGTTCGGGACGTCCTTGATGTTCCTCCGGGCGCTGCCCCAGACGTCGCCCTCGGCCCCGCCGACCTTGTTGTTCGCGAACTCCACGCCGCCACCGGCGTGGTCGAAACGGTAGATCCGGACGGTGACGTAGGTGTCGTGCTTGTCGATCCACCGCCGCACGTACCCGTCCGTGAAGCCGACCTCGAGCAGGTCCTCCTCGCCGAGATCGCCCGGGACGCCGATGTGAAGATCAGCGAGGTCCGCGGCCGCGGTCGTCGCGGTGAGGGCCTCGACGGTCTTGACGTTCGGCCACTTACGGGCACCGGCCGGCGGACCCATCATGAGGCTCTTGACGTCGCCGTCGTGCACGACGGCGACGTGTCCGGTCGGGCGCGCGGGCGGGGCGGCGGGGGGGGGGGCGGCCGGCC
>NZ_JBFBAD010000095.1:0-37751 GCF_040682075.1 Actinoplanes sp. NPDC051411
GGTTCGCTGCAGGCCGGAGCCTTGTTCGAACTGAGCGTGGGCGTCAGCGGTACCGGCCTGGCGGTGACCGGCTCGTCGTCGTACACCCGCGGCGCGTTGGGCGGCGGATCGAATTTCGGCCCCGCGACACCGTTCGCGGGTGGTGCCGTCGTCACCCTCGACACCAACCAGCAGCCACTTCGGGCGAAGGGCTGACACCGGCCGCCCGTACGGGCCGGGGCCGCCGGGTGACACCCGGCGGCCCCGGCGTCAGTGCGGGATCAGGGTTGCCGGGTTTCGCCGGTGCTCGACGGGCGGGGCCCAGGTGGTCGAACCAGCCAGCTCTCCGGTGTGGAAGGAGTAACGGGCGACGAGCGGGATCCAGCCTCTCATCCGATCGACCGTCATCGTGTCGGTGAGCTCGGGCAGCACCCCGGTGAGCGCGTCCCGCAGCCGCCCGGGTTCCAGCCGGGCGACGAACTCGGCCCACGGCTGCGCCCCGTCCGCTTCGAGTACGCCGTCGAACAGGCCCATCGCCTCCTGCGGCATCCCGACGAGGACGGCGAGCAGCACCACCACGCTCTGATAGTCGCGTTGCTGGACGAACGCGGCCAGCGTCTCCTCGGACAGCAGCGCCCGGGTGAGCCGGTAGAGGTTGACCAGTCGTTTCGCGGCCCGCGGGGTCGCGATCAGAGGGCCCATGGCGGCCAGCAGCTCGCGTTCGGCGTCGCTCACCGTCAGCGTGCGGAACTCGGCCCGGGCGTGGAGCGCGACCGGCTGCCCGGCGCTCGTCGCCGCAGCCCTGGAGCCGGGCGCGCGGTCGGTTCTCAGCGCATCCGGCCCGACGATCGCGCGCGAGGCGGGCTCGGGCGACGGATCCGGGGCCGGGGTCACCAGGTCGCCGATCAGCCGGCCGAAGTCGGCGGGCAGCATGGCGGAGATGTTGAACGGGATCTGGAAGATCTTCTCGAGGTAGTTGACCGGCGTGGCCGCCCAGTGCCGGGTCTCGGCCGCGGCGGTCTGTTTGCGGCCCAGGACGCGCTCGAAATGCAGGTCGAGGGACCCCAGCATCCATCGCGGGTCGACCGCGACCACCACCACGAACAACGGCAGGCCCAACAGCAGGTGAACCGCCTGCAACACCTCCACGACCCGGTCGGGCGCGCACCGGTCGAGGTCGTCGACGTACAGCACGATCCGCTCCAGCGGCCTCGGCGCGCGCTCCCAGTCCGCCTGCGTCAGCAGCTCGGCGAGGCGGTCGAAGTCGCGCCGGACCGTGGCGATGATGCCGAGCTGCCCACGGTAGTCGGCGCTCTCACTGCGTTCGCGGACGAACGAGGCCAGCTGCCGGCCCGACTCGGCGTCCTCCAGGGCGCGCGCCGCGGCGTCCTTGCGGGCCTGTGCCGCCGCGAGGTCTGCTCGCAGCTCGGCCTCCTTGGACTCCAGGTCCCGCAGGTCGGCGAGCATCGCCGCCTCCTCGCGCGCCTGTCGCTCACGGACCTTCTGCTCGACCTGGGCCGCCTTGTCCGCCACCGACTCGGCGATGCCGGCGACCCGGCCGACCGTCCGCAGGGCCTGGCGCGCGGCGGCAGCGAGCGGGACCGCGCACGCCACCAGGCCGGCGAAGACCTGGACGACGCCGTTGGCGAAGCGGTCGACCAGCAGCGGCACCACGACGCACAGAGCCGCGGCGACCGCGCCGGCGCACCAGAACCAGGTTGTCACGCGTCCGCGGTCCCGGGCGCGGACCAGGCTCCACAACCGCCCCACGCGCTGCGTGAGCGTCGCGGCGTCGTCGGCCGCGCGCCGCAGTTCCTGCAGCTCGGTGCCGGCTTGCAGGTCGAGTTGCCGGCCGGCCTCCCGCAGGCGCTCCCGCATCCCGTCGTCATCCAGGACCAGCTCGCCGACGGCCTGCATGGTGCGCAGCACCTGACGGTCGCGGCTGCGCTCGGCGCGAACCCTTTCCAGGTCGCCGGCGACTTTTCCGACCTCGGCTTCGGCCGCCGTGTACCGGGCCTGGGCCTCGCCGAGGTGTTCGCGGGTGGTCTCGAGTTCCCGCACGAGCAGGCGTCGCTGGCCGGCCCAGCGTTCCCGCGCCTCGGCGGTGCTCTCGCCGTGCCGGGGCTCCGCCAGCTCGGTGAAGATGGCGGAGACCAGGCTCGCCCACAGGTTGGCGTCGGTGTAGTGCCAGGCGTTGAACACGATCTGCCGGACCTGGCGGCAGACGGATTCCTCGTCGGCCGGGTCGGCGGTCATCTCCCGGATGCGCTCGCGCAGCTTCTCCAGGAAGAACGTCTTGCCGGTTCCCCAGTCACCGAAGAGGCCGACCGACATCGGTGGCGCGGTGCTGCGGGCCGCGATGAGCAGCGCGAGCGCCTCCACCTCGGCACCCCGGTCGAGGAGGTCCTCGCCGACGGCGGCGTCCGAAGCGTAGCCGGAATAGACGGCGTCGCCCCGGCGCCGTTGCGCCGGGTCGGCGGGCCGGTGGGCCGGAGGCTGACGATCCGGGCGCAGCCGCCGGATCGTCTCGGCCGGGAGCATGACGATGTCCTGACCGGAGTCGTTCGTCGTCCGTTCGATCACGATGCCCAGGACCTCGCCGTCCACCGACACCACGGGCGCCCCGCTGAATCCGCCGTCGACCGAACCCGCCGTGATGTGGATCTGCACCATGTCGGCTGCGAGGCGGCCGGCAATCCTGCCCTGGACCCACACGCCGGTCGGGAAGTCCCGGCCGATGCCGAGGACGCGCACCTCTTCGCCGGGACGGACTCGCTGGGTCAAGAGGGCCGGCCGCATCCGTGGGGGCTGTCCGAGAATACGCAGGAGGGCCAGGTCCGGACCCTTGCCGTCGCCGGAATATTCGGCTTTTGCCCGATAATGGTCGTTATCGGCGACGTTGACGAGAGTGACGGTCGAGATCGTCAGTCCCTGGAGAACGTGCGCGGCGGTCGCGACGATATCGGTGCTGATCAGCACCGCCGTGCCGATCTGGCGGCCGCCTTCGTCGGCGACCGCCAGGATGCTGGGGGAACGATCGGCGGGCGCGGTCATGCCGGAAACTCTAGGGGCGCCGGCGCCGGCCCTGCTTTGGTGGTGACCGACGGGCCGAGGTCATATCTAGGATCCTAGGATGGCGTTCGCGGTGTGACGTGAGTGATCGGGGACGCCGGGTAGCGGGCGCGACGAACCGGGCTGGTTATAGTTGCTCCGCGAGATTTCGGGATTGCGTGCCCGGCGGTCGGGGGACCGTTGGCCGGCCCGGCCTTTCCGTGATCGCCCAATCGGCGGGAGGGCGGCTCGCGGGGGGTTTTGCCTAGGGGGAGAGGAAGTCGCGATGTCGCAGCAGGCTGCGCCGCCGCCCATCGTCGCTTCCAACCGGATCTGGACGATCCCCAACGTCATCAGCTTCATCCGGCTGCTCGGCGTCCCGGTCTTCCTCTATCTGATGCTCGGGCCGCACCACGACGTGGCCGCCGTGATCGTGCTGGCGATCGGCGGCACCACCGACTGGGTCGACGGGTTCGTGGCGCGGCGGATGAACTCGGTGTCGCGGCTCGGGGAGCTGCTCGACCCGTTCGCCGACCGGCTCTACATCCTGGCGACGCTGATCGGGTTCACGGTGCGGGGCGTCGTGCCCTACTGGCTGACCGGGGCGCTGCTGCTGCGTGAGGCGGTGCTCGCGGTCGCGCTGCTGGTGCTGCGGCGACACGGCTACGGGCCGCCGCCGGTGCACTACGTGGGCAAGACGGGCACGTTTGTGCTGCTCGCGGCGTTCCCGGCGATCCTGCTCGCCCAGGCCGTGCCCTCGATCGACTCGTGGATGGGCCCGGTCGGGTGGGGGCTGGCGTGGTGGGCGCTCGCGCTCTACTGGGCCGCCGGTGCGCTCTATCTCGCCCAGACCGCCCAGCTGCTGCGGGCCGACCGGCTGGCCGCGGGATGACGACCCGCCCCGAGAACCCCACGGCGGCGCAGGCCACCGGCGGTCTGGCCGGCGCGCGCCCGCCCGACCCGGACGGCAGTGGCGGCCCCGCGAAGCGGACCTTCACCCCCGACTTCCTCACCGAACTGTTCCGCAACCCGCTCGACCCCGGCTATGCCGACGCCGCCGCGCGCAAGGCCCGCGAAGGCGAGGCGACCGGAGCGCGCCGATGGTCGACCAGTGCGATCGCCTTCGTGACCCTGGTCGGTCTCGGATTTCTGCTGGTCGTGGCCTACCAGCAGACGGTGGCCGACCAGCCGGCCGCGACCAAGGCCCGCACCGCGCTGATCGACCAGGTGCAGCGGCGCCGCGACGAGACCGAGCAGCTGCAGAAGCAGGCCGACCAGCTCAACAGCGACGTGTCGGCGCTGCGCGAGAAGGAGCTCGGCGGGGCCGCGGTGGCCCAGCTCAAGGACCTCGAGTCGCAGACCGGGCTGGCCCCGGTGCGGGGTTCCGGCGCCAAGATCACGCTGCGCGACGGCCCGGCCCCGGTCAACCCGCTGACCGGCGAGAAGAACACGGCCGGCCAGGTCAAGGACACCGACCTGCAGCTGGCGACCAACGCGCTGTGGTCGCTCGGGGCCGAGGCGATCGCGATCAACGGGCAGCGCCTGACCGCGACGTCGACGATCCGCCAGGCCGGCGAGGCGATCCTGGTCGACTTCCGGCCGGTCAGCACGCCCTACGAGGTGGTCGCGATCGGGCCCGACGACCTCGCGAAGAACTTCCGGGACGGCTACGCGGGCAAGTTCTTCAAGGAGCTCGTCAGCAAATACGGCATGTCGTTCGACGCGTCGGGCGTGAAGAACGTGACGCTCGACGCGGCGACCGAGCTCAAGCTGCGGGTGGCGGTCCCGTCGACACCGCCCCCCAGCCCGTCCGGATCAAGTCCGTCAGGATCAGCCAAGGCGGCGCAGCCGCACGACTCACCGTCGGAAGGCGGCCGATGATCGCCGTACTAGCCCTGCTCGTCGGGGTCGTCCTGGGCATCGTGGTGCACCCCACGGTGCCCAACGCCCTGCAGCCCTACCTGCCGATCGCCGTGGTGGCCGCGCTCGACGCGGTGTTCGGCGGCGTCCGCGCGAAGCTGGACGGCATCTTCGACGACAAGCAGTTCGTCGTGTCGTTCATCTCGAACGTGCTGGTGGCGGCCCTGATCGTCTACCTCGGCGACCAGCTGGGCGTCGGCAGCCAGCTGTCGACCGGCGTGGTGGTCGTGCTCGGCGTCCGCATCTTCGGCAACGTCGCCGCGATCCGCCGGCACCTCTTCCGGGCATAGGACCGGGCGATGAGCGATCGACAAGAACCCGACAAGGCGGCTCCCGCGGAGGCTGTGCCGTCCGAGGACTCGCCGGCGGTTCCGCCCCGGCTGGAGATGCCGACCGCGGGCCGCCGTCCGGCGTCGGTCACGGGGCCGATCGGCCGGCCGATCCCGCGGACGGTGACCTCCTCCGACGACGACGAGCCGACCGTTGCCACGGGGTCCGCGGCCGATGGGTCCGGCCTGGCCGATGAGGAGACCCGGGCGCTGAGCCGGCCGGTGGCCGAGGAGACGCGGGCGCTGCGCCGGCCGCTCCTCGACGACGGTGAGACCCGGGTGCTGCGGTCGCCGTCGGTCGCGGAGACGCCGGAGGACGCCGAGACGCCGGAGGGCGCCGAGAGCGCTTCGCTGTCGATGGCGGAGACGCTCAACCTCGACGACGGGCCGACAGTCGAGCGCGTTCGGCCGGGCGCGACTGGGGCGGCGGAGGGGGCCGAGCCGTCCCCCGAACGGGTGCCGGGAGTGAAAGGCATTGACGACGCTGCTGCTTCTGGGGACGGGGACCGCCTCGTACCGGAAAAGGCGGCGGAGGAGACCGGCGGGAAGCCGCCCGCCAAGAAGAAGCTGACCTCGGCCGGCGCTTTGATCTGGGTTCTGCTGTTGTTGCTGGGTTACACGCTCGTCGTGCAGTTGCGCAGCAACAACGACGACCAGGGTCTGGCGACCGCGCGGCAGGAGGATCTCGTGTCGATCCTGTCCGACCTGGAGTCGAGGGACAGCCGCCTGCAGACCGAGATCCAGTCCCTGGAGTCGAGCCAGCGGCAGCTGACGTCGGGCGTGTCGAGCCGGCAGGCGGCGCTGACCGAGGCGGAGAAGCGGGCGGACGAGTTGGGCCTGCTCGCGGGCACGCTGGCGGGTAAGGGCCCTGGGCTCAAGATCACAATCGATAAGGTGAAGGCGTCGGAGATCCTCAACGCCGTGCAAGAGTTGCGCGGCTCGGGCGGGGAGGTGATGGAGTTGGCGGGAGTGGACGGCGCCGCGGTGCGGATCGTCGCGTCCAGCTACTTCGTCGACGCCCAAGGCGGCGGGATCGACGCCGACGGCACGCGGCTCACCGGGCCGTGGACGCTGTGGGTGATCGGCTCCCCGCAGACCATGCAGACGGCGCTGCAGATCCCCGGCGGGGTGGTGGCGTCGATAAACGGCGCCGGCGGTAGCGTGACGATGGAGGCGCAAACCATGGTCGAGGTGACCGCGGTGCGCAAGGCCGGTTCTCTGCAATACGCGAAGCCCGCCTCGTAAGCAAGGCCGGCGTGACAACGGAGGAATGCGTGATTCCTGGAGACCTGCGGTACACCGCGGAGCACGAATGGGTGGCCGGTGACGGCAGCGGCCCGGTGCGGGTGGGCATCACCCACTTCGCGCAGGACGCCCTCGGTGACATCGTCTTCGTGCAGCTGCCCGACGAGGGCACGGCGGTGCGGGCGGGCGACTCGCTGGGCGAGATCGAGTCGACCAAGAGCGTCTCGGAGATCTACGCGCCGATCGCCGGCACGGTGGTGGCGAAGAACGCGTCGCTGTCCGACGAGCCGGAACTGATCAATGCCGAACCGTACGCGGCCGGCTGGCTGGTGGAGATCGTCCCCGATGACGCGGGCGAGATCGGGCGGTTGCTGGACGCCGAGGCATACAAGGCTCTCACCGAGAGCTGATCCGCTCAGCGCGTCCGGTTGCCTCGCGATATTGGCGCTTACTAGGCTCGCGGGGCGCACCAACAACTGTTATTCCTTTGAAACCGATAGTCGTGCGTCCGGGCCTGACGGCCGCGGCGGGGGAGCAACCCGTGCCGCCACGACCAACTGATCCGTGAGGTGGTCCGATGACGCGCCCAGACGACGAGTTCCCCCCGCTCGACGTCACGTCCACGCTGAACCTCGGCGCTCTCGACGAGGTTCTCGAGGGTCCCGACACCGACGTGGTGCCGAGCCGCATGTCCGGTTCGCTGCCGCCCGGCATGGCGCTGCTGGTCGTGCGCCGAGGCCCGAACGCGGGGGCCCGGTTCCTGCTCGACCACGACGTGACGACCAGCGGGCGACACCCCGACAGCGACATCTTCCTCGACGACGTGACGGTGTCACGCCGCCACGCGGAGTTCCACCGCGAGGGCGGCACCTTCACGGTGCGCGACGTCGGCTCGCTGAACGGCACCTATGTCAACCGCGAGCGGGTCGAAGCGGCCACGCTCAGCAACGGTGACGAGGTGCAGATCGGCAAGTTCCGCCTGGTGTTCATCGCCGGGCCGCGGCCCGAGGGCGAGGTCGGCCGGGCGTGACCTCGTCGGGGGCGGCCGCGCGCGACCCGGGGGCACGGTCCCCGGGTTCCCGCGAGGCTGCGCTGATGAGCATCGGGGAGGTGCTGGCCCATCTGCGCACCGAGTTCCCCGACACCACGATCTCCAAGTTGCGGTTCCTGGAGGCGGAGGGTCTGGTCGACCCCCAGCGCACCGCCTCCGGCTACCGCAAATACTCGTGGAACGACGTGGCGAGACTCCGGTTCGTGCTGACCGCCCAGCGCGACCAATATCTTCCGTTGCGGGTGATCCGCGAGCAGCTGGAGCGGATGGAGAACGAGCCGGCCCCGCCGGCCCGTCCGACGCTGGTCGCGGTCGGCACCGAGCGGGCGTCCGACCCGGCCGACTCCCGGATTCCCCGGGAGGATGTGATCGAGCGCACGGGTGTCACCGACGCGCTGCTCGACGAGCTCGAACAGATCGGCCTGGTCACGGCCCGTCCGCCGGGGTGGTACGACGCGGACGCGGTGATCATCGTGGAGGCCGTGGTGGGGCTGACCCACTACGGGCTCGAGGTGCGGCATCTGCGGGCCTTCCGGGCCGCCGCCGACCGCGAGGTGGGCCTGTTCACACAGCTGCTGGCGCCGCTGGTGCGGCAGAGCGATCCGGGCGCTCGGGCCCGGGCCGGTGAGACCGCGCGCGACCTGCAGGCGCTGTCCCAGCGTCTGCACGCCGCACTGGTGCGAACCGGTCTGCGAGGGGAACTCGGGCGCTGAAAGGGCGGTGTGCCGCGACCGTGGGATACGGACGGCGTGCGTGTACCGTGCAGGTTAGGGGCAGCCGTGCGGGGCGGCGAGACGACACGGAGGCGGACGGTGCGCGAGCTGAGCGTTGTCGGAGTTCGGGTGGAGCTGCCGAGCAACCAGCCGATCGTCCTTCTGCGGGAGGTCGACGGCGATCGGTATCTTCCGATCTGGATCGGCGCGGTCGAGGCGACCGCGATCGCCTATGAGCAGCAGGGGGTCAAGCCGGCCCGGCCGCTGACCCACGATCTGCTGCGCGACATCCTGGCGGCGCTCGAGGCGCCGCTCAAGGCGGTCGAGATCACCGAGTTGAAGGACAATGTCTTCTATGCCGACCTGCTGATCGGCGACGACCTGCGGGTCTCGGCGCGGCCGAGTGACTCGATCGCGCTGGCGCTGCGGGTGGGCGCCCCGATCCGGTGCGCCGACCAGGTGCTGACCGAGGCCGGCATCGTCATCCCGGACGAGCAGGAGGACGAGGTCGAGAAGTTCCGCGAGTTCCTCGACCAGGTGCGCCCGGAAGATTTCGCTGGCTGATTTCGATCACGGCGGTCGTCCATACGCGGCGTGTCGTGCAGTTACCTCCCTCTTCCGCCGCCGTCTGAGATATACGCTCGTGAAGTCCAGGTGAAGCGGCACCGCGCAGCGGGGAGGTGGTCGCGTGCACGAGCAGCCTTCCGAGGGAGCTCTTGTCGGCGAGGACGGTGAACTGGGTTATCGCGGGGTGACGGCGTGCCAGGCGGTCGGGATCAGCTACCGCCAGTTGGACTACTGGGCTCGCACCTCGCTGGTCTCGCCGAGCGTCCGCAACGCCGAGGGCTCGGGCACCCAGCGTCTCTACTCCTTCCGTGACCTGGTCGTTCTCAAGGTGGTCAAGCGCCTGCTGGACGCCGGGGTCTCGCTGCAGAACATCCGGCGGGCGATCGAGGCGCTGCGGTCGCGCGGGGTCGACGACATGGCCGCCATCACGCTGATCTCCGATGGCACGACGGTCTACGAGTGCCGTTCCCCCGAAGAGGTGGTCGACCTGCTGCAGGGCGGCCAGGGGGTGTTCGGGATCGCGATCGGCGGGGCGTTCAAGGAGATCCAGGGTTCGCTGTCGCATCTGCCGGCCGAGCCGGCCGGTTCCCCGCAGCCGCTTCCGGCCGCGCCGGAGGAGCCCGCGGCGGGCGACGAACTGGCGGCGCGACGGGCGCGGCGACGGGCCGGATGATTGCCGTTTCGGCAAGTTTCTTTGCCGCACGGTAAGGCCTGACGGCACGCTGGTGGCATGAGTCATGAGGAAGCCTGGGATTCGCGCTACGCCGAGTCCCAGCAGATTTGGAGCGGCAACCCGAACGTGGCCCTCGTTTCGGAAATCTCCGATCTGTCGCCCGGGCGGGCGCTCGATCTCGGCTGCGGCGAGGGGGCCGACGCCGTCTGGCTGGCCCGGCAGGGCTGGCAGGTCACCGCGGTCGACGTCTCGGGCGTCGCCCTCGCGCGGGCGCGTCAGCACGCCGCCGACGCCGGGGTCACGATCGATTTTCAGCGACACGACCTGCAGGAGTCGTTCCCGGCGGGCTCGTTCGATCTGGTGTCGGCTCAGTTCCTGCACTTCTGGGAGGAGTTCGACCGGGAGAAGATCTTGCGCCGGGCCGCCGACGCGGTGGCACCCGGCGGAACCCTGATCATCGAGGGCCACATGGATCACGGGCCGTTCGGGCATGGCGACATTCACTTTCCCTCGCCCGACGAAGTGATCGCCTCGCTGAAGCTGGACGACGGCTGGACGGTGCTGACCAGCACCACCCACCCGCGCGAGCAGCAGGATCAGGACGGGAACACGATCACCCGCGTCGACGCGACGGTGAAGCTGCGGCGATCTTCGCCCTGACCCGGGCGACCCGGATCGCCTCCTTGAGGGTGTGCACGTCGTACGCCCCGTAGTGCCGCTTGCCGTTGACGAAGAACGTCGGCGTGCCGGAGACCCCGCTCAGGTCGGCCGAGTCGAGGTCCTCGGTGATGCGCTCGGCGTAGGCTTGGCCCATTACATCGTCGTGGAAGCGTTCCTGGTCGAGGCCGATCTGCTCGGCGTACTTCAGCAGGTCGACGATGCGCAGCTTGTCCTGGTGGGCGAGCAGCAGGTCGTGCATCTCCCAGAACTTGCCCTGTTCGGCGGCGGCCTCGGCGGCCTCGGCGGCCAGCTGGGCCTGCGGGTGCACGTCGGACAGCGGCAGATGCCGCCAGACATACCGCAGGTCGATGTCGGTGAGCAGCTCGCGCACCACCGGTTCGGCGCGGCCGCAGTACGGGCACTGGAAGTCGCCGTACTCGACCAGCGTGACCGAGGCGTCGGCCGGCCCGCGGGTGTGGTCGCGTTCCGGGTCGACCTCGGGGATCAGGTCGGTGAGCTGGTCGGCGTCGCCGAGCAGCAGCATCGCCTTGCGGGCCTTCGGCAGTGAGCTGACGACCCGGAAGATGCCCCAGGTGAGCACCGACGCGGCCACCCCGCCGGCGAGCAGGCCCAGCTTCGCCTCGGCCAGCTGCGGACCCTTCAGCGCCAGGTCGGCGATCAGGAACGACACCGTGAAGCCGATGCCGGCGATCGTGCCGGTGCCCGCCACCGAGGCCCAGCCCACCGCCGGCCGGATCGTGCCCTTGCTCAGCAACGTCACGAGAGCGGAGACGCCGGCGATCGCCAGCGGCTTACCGACGACGTACGCGATGAAGACGCCCAGCGTGATCGACGACGTGACCGCCACCCCGAGGAACTTGCCGTCGATCGAGATGCCGGCGTTGGCCAGCCCGAACAGCGGCACGATGAGGTAGCTGCTCCAGCCCTGGTAGACCCGGGTCAGCCGGTCGTTGGGGGAGAGCGTCTGGGTCAGGCCGAGCCGGGCGAAGCGGGCCAGTTCGGCGGTCGGCTGCTCGCGGAACGAGCGGAACATCTCACTGGCCTGTTCCAGGTCGCTGCGGGCCGGGGTGTACGCGGCCGCGGTCAGGCCGAGCGCGAGCCCGGAGACGACCGGGTCGATGCCGCTGGCCAGCATGGCGCCCCAGACGACGAGGCCGAACGGCACGTAGACGAAGCCGCTGCGCACCTTGAGCAGCGGCAGCGCGAAAGTCAGGGCGTAGACGACGACCGCCACCAGCAGCGGCGTCGGCTTGATCTCGTCGGTGTAGGCCACCGCGATCACGACCAGCGCGACGAAGTCGTCGACCACCGCGACGGTCACCAGGAACAGCCGTGCCTGGTCGGGCACCCGCCGGCCGACCAGCGCGAGCAGGCCGAGCGCGAGCGCGGTGTCGGTCGACATCGCCACCCCCCAGGCGTGCCCGCCCGGCCCGGCGTGGTTGGCGACCAGGAAGATGGTGACCGGGAGGATCATGCCGACCACGCCGGCCGCCGCGGGCAGGATGAACCGCCGCCGGTCCCGCAGGTCACCGAGGTCGAACTCGCGCCGCGCCTCCAGCCCGACGACCAGGAAGAACAGCGTCATCAGGCCGCTGTTGATCCACTCCCGCAGCGTCAGGTCGATGCGGGAGCCGTCGAAGTCGAGCGCGAACGGCATGTGCCAGAACCGCTCGTACGACCCGTCGGCCAGGTTGGCCCAGAGCAGGGCGGCCACGATCGCGGCCAGGAGCACGCCGGCGCTGCCGGCCTCGGTGCTGAGAAAGCGGCGCAGCGGGGTGCCCACCTTCCTCGACCAGGTGGTGCGCCCCTCCATCGCGGTAGCCGTGTCCGTCACGGCTACACCCAACCACGCGCACCCGGGGCATCGCTACGCACCCGGTGGCCGGCGCGACGAGGCGGCGGTCTCATGGAGGTGTGGCACTCACCGTTGTGCTCCTGGCCGCCTTCTCGCTGGTCCGTGGCCGGGCCCCGCTGATCCTCGGCCCGGTCTTCGCCGCCGCGTTTCTGCTGATCGCCGGGCGGTTCTCCGGCGGCGTTCCGGTCGGTGGCACCGGTTGGGCGCTCGGCGGTCTCGGCCTGACCGTCCTCGTCTACGCGATCGCTCTGCTGGTGCCGTTCACCCGGCGCCGGTTCCGCGATCCGCGCTACGAGGTGCCGCTCGGCCGGGCGTTCTTCACCGCCCTGGTCGCGGTGCCGCTCTCGACCGTCGCGGTCGAGGAGGCCGCCTTCCGCGGGGCGTTGTGGCCGATCGCGTGGGCGACGCCGGTGCTGTTCGGGCTCTGGCACGTGCTGCCCGGCGACCGGACCAACGCGGCCGCCCCGAGCCGCTGGGCGACGTTCGGCTTCACGTTCGCGGCCGGGGTGGTGCTCGCCCTGCTCCGGCACTTCTCGGGCGGGCTGCTGGCGCCGTTCGTGCTGCACTGGGCGGCCAACGGGCTCGGTGTGGTGGCCTCGGCGGTCGCGGTGAGACTCGACCGCTCCGGGCGCTGATCCGCACCTCCTCGCGGGCCAGGAGGTGCGGATCGACTGCCGCGGTCAGAGGCTGCGGGCGACGATGTCGCCGTACGCGGTGGTCGCGTGGATGTGCAGTGCCGCGTCGGCGCCGCCGGTGTTCTTGAGCGCGTTGTGGATGCGGCCGTAGGTGGTGCCCGCGTCGAGGGTGGCCGAGACGCCCGCGGCGGCGTCCACCGCGATCTCGCCGGCCTGGGTGGTCAGGACGGCGGTGCCGCTCACCGCCTCGGTGACGCGGATGTCGCCCTTGACCGTGTTGATCGCGGCCGGGCCGGTGAGGCGGCCGATCGTGACGTCGCCGGCCGAGACGGTGACCCGGACGCCCGCCGCCTCGTCGACCTTGATGGTGGCCTGCGCGCCCTCGAAGGCGACGTCGCCGAAGCGCCCGACCGCCCGGAAGTCGGCGCTGGCCGCCTTGGCCTCGACCCGGGAGCCGGCCGGCAGCTGGACGGTGACCTCGATCGTGCCGGACGGGCCGAAGAGCTGGTTCGTGGCCGCGGTCTCGATGCGCAGGACCCCGTCGGCGAACTCCACCCGGGTCTGGTCGGCGACCTTGATGTCGCGGCTCTTCGACGGGTCGGTGGGGCGCACCTCGACCGTGGTGTCGGCGCGGTCGGCGGCGATGAGCTGGATGCGCCCGGCGGGGATCTCGACGACGGCGGTGATGGCGGTGGGGGTCTCGAAGTTCGGCATTGTTCTCTCCCTGTCCCGATGTGTTTCCGACATGAGAAACGCTACGTTGCGTTCGCGGGTCTAGCAACGGCGTTGTTGCACCTCGTTGGCATTTTCGCAGCGTACGGCGTGGAAATCGTTGCAATAGCCGGAGTTGCAATGCAACGCCGATCGGATGACGCCGTTGCAATGGCGGCGGGTGAACGCTATCGTCGGAACGGAAAGCCGAGGAGGTGGTCATGCCGGGAGGCAGGCTGACGCAGCAGGAACGCCAGCAGATCGCGCTGGGGGTGGCCGACGGCCTCGCCTACGCGGAGATCGCCCGGCGTCTCGACCGGCCCACGTCGACGGTCACCCGCGAGGTGATGCGCAACGGCGGCCCGGCCGGCTACCGGGCCGACCTGGCCCACCGCGCCACCGAACGCCGCACCCGCCGCCGCGGCAGTGCCGCTCCGCGCGGGGCGGCGGCTCCCGCGCTGCCCTTCGGACGCGACCCCGGCGCCGTCCGCGACTACGAGGAGGCGTTCGCGACCGTCTTCATGCAGTCGGGCCTGCCCAGGATGCCGTCCCGGGTGCAGGCCACCCTCTACACCAGCGACTCGGGCAGCCTGACCGCCGCCGAGCTGGTCCAGAGACTCGAGGTCAGCCCGGCGACCGTCTCCAAGGCGATCGCCCTGCTCGAAACCCTGGGCCTGGTCCGCCGCGAACGCGACGACCGCCGCCGCGAGCGCTACGTCGTCGACTCCGACGTGTGGTACCAGTCGATGATCTCCGCCGCGAAGGCGAACGCGCTGTTCGCCGACACCGCGCGCGAGGGCATCGCCATCCTCGGCCCGGGCACCCCGGCCGCGGTCCGCCTCGAAAACATCGCCCGCTTCGTCGACTTCGTGGCCGAGAGCATCGTCCGCGCCGCCGAGCAGGCCCGCGAGATCCTCTCGACGGCCAGGCCCACCGGCGACGACCCGCACGACTGAGCGCAGGGCCCGACCGGCGGGCGCCGAGAGCCTCAGCGGCCTTCCACACGTGCGAGCCGTCCTGCTGCTTCGCCGACGCGCCGTTGCCACACGTGGAAGTGCTGGTCGGCGGGCACGTCGTCGCGACGCTGGTAGGGACGCCGCCGTTGTGGCGACCCGCAGCTCTCGAGTAGTTCGATGTCATCCTGGCCCACGCTCGGTGACTGGGACCCTGACTTGCTCATCGCGGGGGACAGTCGCGCCCGGTTGCCGCGCGCGATGGGTCGGTGCGAACAGGCACTCGACGGGTTCGCCGGCGTCCTGGCCGCTCTCACTCACCCGCGAGGTGAGCGGCGGCGGGAGCGGGTCTCGGCCATTCGCGTCGAACGCGCCACGCTGGACGTTCGGCATTCAGGGACGACCGGTGACCTCGAGGCTTGCTGGACAACGGGCCGTCGATCGGGATCAGCTGATGATCGGGTGGGTGCCCAGCAGGGCCCGGTGCAACGGCTCGGGTGGATGCCGGTTGATCTGGCGGGCCGCGAGCCAGGCGGCCGCCGCGGCCGGATCGCGGGCGGTGCCGGTCGGCACCTTGCGCTTTTCGAGTACGCCCAGGACGCCGTCCCGCACCGGGGTGTCCGCGACGAGCAGGCTGCCGGCCAGCACGACCGGTCCCGGGGCGGCGAGTTCGTCCAGGGTGGCGATCAGGTGCCGGACGGCCGCGACGATGATGCGGGCCGCGTCGGGGGCGCCGTCGCGGGCGGCCGCGCAGACCGGTCTCGTGAGGGCGCCGATCTCGGTCAGCGGCAGGCTCTGGGCCCATCGGACGGCCTGCTCGGCCGTGGTCGCGCCCGAGCGGGCGGCGACCAGCCGCCCGAGCGGGCCGGACCAGTCGCGGACGGCCGCCCGGACGGTCTGCAGGCCGATCCAGCGGCCGGAGCCCTCGTCGCCGAGCAGCCAGCCGAGGCCGTCGGCGGTCGCGGTCACCCGGTGGCCGGTGATGCGGGCGGCGATCGCCCCGGTGCCGGCGACCAGGACGGTGCCGGAGTCGGCCGGGGTGCCGGCGGCGAAGGCGGTCACCACGTCGCCGACGACGGTCGGCGGGCAGGTCAGACCGAGGTCGTGGCACATCGGAGCGAACGGGTGGTCGGTGGGGCCGCAGACGCCGGCCACGCCCAGGACCGCCGCGGCCACGGAGGTCGCGGGGAAGGGGCCCAGCGCCTGTCTTATCGCCGTACCGATGGCGGTTGCCGCCGCCGGGCCGGCGGAGACCGGGTTGCCGGGGCCGGCCGTGCCCCGGCCGACGACGGTGCCGTCGGAGGTGGCCAGGACGGCGCGGGAGGCGGTGCCGCCGGCGTCCACCCCGAGCACGAGATCCATGGTGGAAATCGAAACATAGGAAACTCCTGTTGACTAGACGCGGTGACGGTCGTAATTTTCATCGGCAACAGCTAACGATGAAAAGGATGACCACCGTGACGGGTGAGAGCGGCGGGCTGCTGGGGCGGCTGCGGATCGAGGGGCCGGGCATGCCGGAGGCCCTGGCGCGGATCGCCGAGACGATCCTGGCCGATCCGGAGAACGCGGCCCACGCCAGCATCGTGGACCTGGCCGAGCGGTCGGGCACCTCGACCGCGACCGTGACCCGGTTCAGTCGCACGCTGGGGTTCAAGGGCTATGCGAGCCTGCGGGTGGCCGTGGCGACCGAGACCGGCCGGGCCGAGCAGGCGCGCTGGGAGACCGACATCAGCGGCGACATCGCGCCCGGCGATCCGCTCGGCGACGTGCTCGGCGTGGTCACCGCGGCCGACACCCGGGCCATCCAGAGCACGGCCGCGGCCTTGAAGATCGAGGACGTCGAGCGGGTGGCGGCCGCGATCGCCGAGGCCAAGCGGGTCGAGATCTTCGGGCTCGGCAGCAGCGGCACGGCGGCGCGGGAGATGGCGTTCCGGCTCGAGCGCATCCGGGTGCCGGTGTGGAACCGGTCCGACTCGCACACCGCGCTGACCAACGCGGCGCTGCTGCTGCCCGGCGACGTCGCGATCGGCCTGTCCCACTCCGGCCGCACGCGGGAGGTCATCGAGACCCTCGCCGAGGCCGCCGACCACGGCGCGCTGACCGTGGCGGTGACCAGCTTCGGGCGGTCGCCGGTGGCCGAGGTGGCCGACGTGGTGTTCACGACCTCGGTCATGGAGACCACGTTCCGGCTGGCCGCGCTCTCCGCGCTGCACTCCCAGCTGCTGGTGCTCGACCTGATCTACGTCGCGGTCGCCCAGCGGACGTACGAGCGGACCGCCGAGGCCCTGGAACTGACCGTCCGCGCCGTGGACGCCCATCGACTGCCCGAGAAGATCCCGTCCCGCAAGCGCGGGCGGCAGAAAGGACAGCAGTGAGCGACTACCTGAGTGTTGTGCAGACCGCCATCGCCGAGGTGGGTGGCGGTCAGCGCGAGCAGAAGCGGCAAGCGGCCGCGCTGCTGACCGAGACCGTGCTCGCCGGGGGAGTGATCCAGGCCTTCGGGTGCGGTCACTCCGAGGCCCTGGCCATGGAGATCGCCGGGCGGGCCGGCGGCCTGGTGCCGACCAACCGGATCGCCCTGCGCGACATCGTGCTCTACGGCGGTTCGCCGCTGTCGGAACTGGCCGACCCGGCGATCGAGCGCAGGCCGGAGATCGCCCACCGGCTCTACGAACTGGCCCCGATCAAGCCGGACGACGCGTTCGTGATCGCCAGCAACTCCGGCATCAACGGGGCCGTGGTCGAGATGGCGCTGCTGGCGAAGCAGCGCGGTCACAGGCTGATCGCCCTGACCAGCGCCAAGCATTCGGCCGGCGTCGACTCGCGGCACCCGAGCGGAAAGAAGCTGGGCGAGATCGCCGACGTGGTGCTCGACAACGGCGCGCCCTACGGCGACGCGGCCCTGCCGATTCCCGGTGGGGGAGCGGTCGGCGCGATCTCGTCGATCACCGCGGCGCTGCTGGCCCAGCAGATCGTCGCCGAGGTGGTGGCCAACCTGCTCGCGGCCGGGGTGACGCCGCCGGTCTATCTGTCGGACAACGTGCCCGGCGGTAAGGAACACAACGCAGTGATCGAGGCGCGGTACGCCGGGCGCATCCGGCGTACCGCTTAGGAAGAGAGCCCGCTATGAACTCCGAATCCCAGGTCAGACCCTATCCCAGTCGCCGCGGCGTACTGAAAACCGCCGTGACCGCGGCCGTGGCCGCGCCCATTTTGTCGGGCTGCGTGACCTCAGGCGACAAATCCGATAAAACCGTCGCGGGGGCGGCGAAGTCGGCCGACAATCCGCTCGGCGTCAAGGCCGACGCCCCGCTGGAAGTGGTGGTCTTCAAGGGCGGCTACGGCGACGACTACGCCACCAAGGCCGAAGCGCAATACACCGCCAAATTTCCCCACGCCAAGATCGACCACAAGGGGCTGCAGAAGGTCGGCGAGGCGATGCAGCCCCGCTTCGTGGCCGGCAATCCGCCCGACGTGGTCGACAACACGGGTGCGGGCCGGCTCGACATAGCGACCCTGGTGGGATCGAACCAGGTGTCCGATCTCTCCGAGCTGCTGGACGCGCCCGCGCTGGATGACTCGGGCCGGAAGCTGAGGGAGACGCTGCTTCCGGGGGTCGTCGACGACGGCACCTTCGGCGGCAAGATGGTCGCCCTCAACTTCACCTACACGGTCTGGGGCCTCTGGTATTCGAAGCCGTTCTTCGCGCAGCGGGGCTGGGCCTACCCCAAGACCTGGGACGACATGGTCGCCCTCTGCGCGACGATCAGGAAGGCCGGCATCGCCCCCTGGACCTACCAGGGCAAATACCCGGAATACATCAACGATCCGCTGCTCAGCATGGCCGCCAAGATCGGCGGGCTCGACCTGGTGAAGGCGGTCGACAACCTCGAGCCCGGCGCCTGGAAGGCCGACGGGCTGGCCCAGGCCGCGGCCGCGTTCGCCGAACTGGCCGGCAAGGGCTACATCATGTCGGGCTCCGAGGCGCTCTCGCACACCGAGGCGCAGGCCGCGTGGTGCCAGAAGAAGGCCGCCTTCATCCCGTGCGGATCGTGGCTGGAAAGCGAGCAGAAGGGCGTCGCCCCGGCCGGGTTCGACATGGTCATGGGCCCGGTGCCCGGCTTCGGAACCGACAAACTGCCGGTCACCGCGGTCGAGGCGGCCAGCAGCGAGTCGTTCGTGGTGCCGAGCAAGGCCAAGAACCCGCAGGGCGGCCTGGAATACCTGCGGATCCTGTTCGCCAAGGCGTCCGCCACCGCCTTCGCGCAGGCCAACAACACGCTGCCGGCGGTGGCCGGCGCGACCGACGGGCTCACGCTGTCGAGCGGTCTCGGCTCGGTCCGCGACGCGGTCACCAGCGCCGGCCAGGACACCTTCGTCTACCGCTTCCGCACCTGGTACGCCCCGCTGGCCAAGGCGGTCGACGACGCGACCGGCGAGCTGGTGAACAAGCGGCTCAACCCGGCCGACTGGGCGACCCGGATCCAGAAGGCGGCCGACGCGCTGGCCAAGGACACCTCCGTCACGAAGTACCACCGCTGATGAAGCACGGCCGCTGGCGGTTCCTGATCGGCGCGCTGGTGCCGGCGCTGGTGCTGCACGTCGTCTTCGTGCTGTCGCCGTACGCCCAGGCGTTCTACCTGTCGCTGACCGACTGGAACGGGGTGGCCGGCGACGCGCACTACGTCGGGGTGGGCAACTATGCCCGCCTCGGCGGCGACTCGCTGTTCCTCGACGCGGTGCGCAACAACGCGGTGATGCTGGCCGTGGTGCCGCTGGTGACGATCGCGATCGGCCTGTTCCTGGCCGGCATGCTGCACCGGGGCGGGCGCGGGCTGGCCGGCGGCCGGGCCTACCAGATCGTCTACTTCTTCCCCCAGCTGCTGTCGCTGGTCGTGATCGGCGTGCTGTGGGGGTTCGTCTACAACCCGAACACCGGCCTGATCAACTCGGGCCTGCGGGCGGTCGGCCTCGGCACGTTGGCGCGAAGCTGGCTGGCCGAACCGTCGCTCGCCCTGATCGCGGTCATGGCGGTGCTGGTCTGGTCGAGCGTCGGCTTCTACGTGGTGCTGTTCAGCGCCGCGATCGAGGCGATACCGCGGGACCTGTTCGAGGCGGCGACGCTCGACGGGGCCGGTGGCTGGACCACGTTCCGGCGGGTCACGCTGCCGCTGGTCCGCGAGTCGGTGCAGGTCGCGTTCGTCTATCTGGGGATCGCGGCGCTCGACGGGTTCGCCGTCGTGCAGGTGATGACGGTCGGGCCGGGCGGTCCCGACGGCGCCACCGAGGTCATCGGGCTCTCGCTCTACCGCACCGCTTTCGGGTACGCGAAGTTCGGCTACGCCTCGGCGATGGGGGTGGCGCTGTTCTTCGCCACGCTCACGCTGGCCGTCCTGGCCCTTCGGGCCGGCCGCAAGGAGAGGGTCGAGCTGGCATGACTCTCTTGCGCGAGCGTTCCCTTTCCCGTACGCCGGTGATCGCGCCGAAAAGGCCGAGGCCGAACCCGCTGCCGCAGCTGGCCATGCTCGCCTGGGCGCTGGTGACCGGCCTCCCGCTGCTCTGGGCGATCGTCAGCTCGTTCAAGTCGGACGACGAGATCCTGAATCACCCGTGGGCCCCGCCGTCCACGCTCAGGTTCGGCAACTGGAGCCGGGCCTGGGTCTCGGCCGACATCGGCCGCTATTTCCTCAACAGCCTCATCGTCGTGGGCGGCGCGCTCGTGCTGACGATGCTGCTGGGCTCGCTGGTCGCCTACGCCCTGGCGCGCTATTCGTTTCCCGGCAACCGCGTTCTCTACTACCTGTTCGTGGCGGCCATGTTCTTCCCGGTCTTCCTCGCCCTGGTGCCGCTGTTCTTCACCGTTCAGAAGCTCGGGCTCCTCGGCACCTATCCGGGACTGATCCTGGTCTATACCGCCTACGCCGTGCCGTTCACGGTCTTCTTCCTGCACTCGTTCTTCCGCACGCTGCCCACCGAGATCGCGGAGGCCGCCTTCCTCGACGGCTGCTCGCACGGCGCGGTGTTCTTCCGCGTGATGCTGCCGCTGGCCCGGCCGGGCCTGACGGCGGTCGGCATCTTCAATTTCCTCGGGCTCTGGAACCAGTATCTTCTGCCGCTGGTTCTCAACCCCGACCCGGACCGGTACGTCCTGGCTCAGGGTCTGGCCAACCTGACGGTCAACCAGGGCTACCGCAGCGACTGGGGCGGCCTGTTCGCCGGTCTGACGATCGCCATGCTGCCGGTGCTGATCGCCTACGTCGCGTTCCAGAAACACATCCGCGCCGGAATGACCGCCGGCGCGGTCAAGTAGATCCCCTGTTGGCAAAATCCCCCCAAGGAGTCTGCCCATGTTAATCGACAAGCGTCGATTGGCCGGAATCTCCGCGGCGTTACTCGTGGCTTCGGGCGCCGTTGCCCTGACGTCCGGTACCGCCAACGCCGCCGACTGCGGCTACCTGTTCGACGACTTCCACTACGCGTCGTCGTCCGACACCACCCTGACCGGCCACGGCTGGACGCCCCGCAGCTACTCGGGCGGCCCGGGCATCCCCGGCGCCACCTGGTCGCCGAACAGCATCTCGTTCCCCACCGCCAACGGCGACAAGGTCATGCAGCTCACCGGGTCGACCGACGGCGCCGGCGCCGGCACCAACCAGGCCGAGCTCTACTCGACCCAGAAGCGGTTCCTGGACGGCACCTACGCCAGCCGCATCAAGTTCTCCGACGCGCCGGTCTCCGGCCCGGACGGCGACCACGTCAACGAGACCTTCTTCACGATCAGCCCACTCAACGGGGACCTCGACCCCACCTACAGCGAGCTCGACTTCTCCGAATACCTGCCCAACGGCGGGTGGGGCGAGACCGGGCCGATCAACTACCAGACCAGCTGGTACACCTACCAGAACGAGCCCTGGTATGCCGACAACGTGCACTCCGAGGAGCGGCAGAGCTTCGACGGATGGCACGACCTGGTCATCCAGGTCGCCAACGGGCACATCGTCTACTACATCGACGGCGTGCAGGTCGGCGACCACTCGGGCAAGTTCTACCCGCGCCAGACGATGACGATCAACTGGAACCTCTGGTTCATCGACACCGCCGCACACAGCGGCGGGCTCTCGACGTACGCCGAACAGGTCGACTGGGTGCTCTTCGCCAAGAACCAGGTGCTCAGCCCGGCCCAGGCGACCGCGCAGGCGGCGGCCTACCGTACGGGCGGGAACGCGTTCACCGACACGGTGATCTCGACCGGCGGCTGCACCACCACACCGCCTCCCACCACCGGTCCGACCACTGGGCCGCCGACCACTCAGCCCACGACGCCTCCTCCGGCGACCGACTGCTCGAACGCGCCCGAGTGGAACATCTCCTCGGTCTACACCGGCGGGTCGGTGGTCAAGCACGAGAAGAGCCGGAACGGCGACCCGAACGGTCCCGCCTCCGGGCAGGGCAAGCACCTGTGGCGGGCGAAGTATTGGACACAGGGGTCGGAACCGGGCTGGACCGACCAGTGGCAGGATCTCGGCCACTGCTGATCGCCGCTCTTTGTTGAAGGGCGTTTCCTTCAAGGGCGGGACGGACGCGTCCCGCCCTTTTGCGTCACACCTGCTGGCCCTGGGTTGCCGGGGTTTGGAAGTATCGCGACGTGCCCAGCAAACGGACGTGGTCCCGGCTCCGGCTGCCGGCGGTCCTGCTGGCCGCGACCGGGCTGGCGGCGTTCGGGCTGTGGGGCCGGCTGCCCGACCCGCGGTCCTTCCTCAGCGCGTTCACCGGCGCTGACTACTCGTGGATAGCGCTCGCGGTGATCCTGCAGGTCGTCTCCCTGGGCGCGTTCGCGTGGCAGCAGCGCCTGTTGATGGGTGCACTCGGCGTACGGCTGAAAGCGCGGCACGCCGCGCTGGTGACGCTGGCCCGCACCGCCCTCTCGATCTCCATGCCGGCCGGCGGAGCCGTGTCGGCCGCCTACGCGGTACGCGAATACGAGCGCGCCGGCACCCCGCGCGAGGTCGGCACCGCCTCGATGATCGTCTCCGGGCTGGCCTCGATCGGCGGCCTGGCCCTGCTCTACGTGGGCGGCTTCGCCGCGCTGGTGACCACCGACCCGCACCTGCTCGCCGGACCGCGCCCCCTGATCATCATCGCCGTCCTGGCCGCGCTGACCTTCGGCGCGGTGCTCGCCGGACGCCGCTGGATGCGCCGGCCGCCGCCCCCGGCCGACGCCGGCCCGGAAACCGGCCTGCACGGTTTCCTCCGCCGCACCCTGGCCTCGGCCCGCGAGGGCTGGCGCGCCGGGGCGTCGCTGCGGGCCCGCGACTGGATCGTGGCGGTGCTGCTGCTCGGCATCAACTGGCTGACCGACCTGCTCTGCCTGGCCGCCACGTGCCGGGCGGTCGGCCTGCCGGTCGGGGTGACCACGCTGGCCGGCATCTACCTCGGCGTGCAGATCGTCCGGCAGGTGCCGCTGACCCCCGGCGGGGTCGGCGTGATCGACACCGCCCTGATCGCCGGCCTGACCGCGGCCGGCGCGACCGCGGCGACCGCCGTCGCCGCCGTCCTGGTCTACCGCCTGATCTCCTGCTGGCTGCTGCTGCCCCTGGGCGGTGTGGCCGCGGTCCTGCTCCGCCGCCGGCGCCCCGAAGCGGTCAGCCGCCGCCGAGCAAAGCGGCGAGCAGCGGCCTGATCTCCGCTGGCCGCAGGTTGAGCGTCTCCAACTCACCGGCCGTGGCCCAGCGCAGCTCGAAGCTGTTGCCCGGCCGGTGGTAGCCGAGCTCGGGGCCGCCCAGCTTCGGCGTGCCCGACACGTCGGTCATCACGAAATAGTGTGCCGGCCGCCCGAGATGCGAGCCCTCGAACACCTGCCGCCCGGCGGTGCCGGTCATGGTCGCCTCCTCCTGAAGTTCCCGCTCGGCGGCCTGCCGGATCGTCTCGCCCGGCTCGACATGCCCGCCGGGCAGCACCGCATAGTGGTGTCCGGGGCAGTGCTCGCCCCGGTGGCCGGCCTCCCCGCACATCGCACAGCCGGCCGGGGCGTCAACCTGCCGGAACCGCTTGATCACCAGCACCCGCGGCCCGTCGACGACGACGGCGACAGCGCGCGGAATCGGATCGGTCATGACAGGACCGTAGCCCGACTTGTGCCCGACGAGCCGATGCCATCCCGGGTGAGGCCTTTGTCTACCCGGCCGGCCGCGCGGTCTCGAGCCGATGTCCCGAGCCAATTCGGTGGCCCGATCCGCGAACCGGATCTAGCCTGCCGGGATGACGTCCCAGCTGTTCGCCGTCTGCTTCGACGCCCGTTCGCCACTCGACCAGGCGGCGTTCTGGTCCGGGCTCCTGGGCTGGGAGGCCGACGGCGCCACGCTCTCGCCGAGCGACGACACCGGGTTCCGGCTGCGGTTCCGGCCGAGCGACGCTCCCAAGACCGTGCCGAACCGGATGCACTTCGATCTGACCAGCACCTCCCTGGAGGATCAGCGGGAGACGGTCGCGCGGGCGCTGGAGCTGGGCGGCCGCCACATCGACGTCGGGCAGCGGCCGGAGGAGGGGCACGTGGTGCTCGCCGACCCGGAGGGCAACGAGTTCTGCGTCATCGCGCCGGGCAACAAGTTCCTCGCCGGGTGCGGCTTCGTCGGCGCGTTGTCCTGCGACGGCTCGCAGGCGGTCGGATACTTCTGGAGCGCGGCGCTGGGCTGGCCGCTGGTCTGGGATCAAAACCAGGAGACGGCGATCCGCTCCCCGCACGGCGGCCCCAAACTCACCTGGGGCGGCCCGCCCGTCAACCCCAAGACCGGCACCGGCCGCGTCCACTACGACCTGCTGCCCGAGGGTCCCCCGGCGGCCGAACTCGACCGCCTGCTCACCCTCGGCGCCACCCGCCTCGACTCGTCCGACACCGGCCGGGTGGCCCTCGCCGACCCGGACGGCAACGAGTTCTGCCTGCTGCTCGGCGCGGCCCGGCCGCCACTCGGCGGCACCGCGGCGGCCTGAGCGGACAGCCCGAGCCGCGCCCCGAGGCCACCTTTTCCCCCCGGGCGGCTGCGCAGTCCGGCCCGCGGCCGCCGGACGAGGTCGCCCCCGCGCCAACCGTGACCGAATTAGGGGTGGCGGTGGCCGGGGCCCTTTCCTAGATTGCGGGCATGGGGGCGGACGAGCTGTGGCAGCGGCTGGCGCAGGCCAGCCGCACCGGGGAGATTGTGGACTCGCCCGGGGTGATTCCGGCCGAGGCGCTGCGCCGGGCGCTGTTGCGCCCGCCCGAGATGGGGGAGCACCCGACCGGGCAGCTGCATCTGCAGGGGGTGGAGATCGAGGGGGATCTCGACCTGCGGGGGGCCACGCTGGGGATTCAGCTGACGTTGATCGACTGCATTGTCCGGGGTGGTCTCAACCTGCTCGAGGCCTCACTGCCGGGGCTGCAGCTGGATCGGACGGCGGCGGCCTGGATCGATGCCGCCACCTGTGTGATCACGCTGGAGGTGTGGCTCAAGGAGTCGTCGTTTCCGGCCGGCGTGGACTTCACCGACGCGCGGGTGGGCGGGTCGATGCACCTGGACGGGTCGGTGTTCGGGCCGCACGACCGGGACGACGCGATCGCCGCGGTGCCCCGGGGGTGTCCGATCCGGATGCGGCGGCTGACCATCGGCGGCATGCTGAGCGCGCCGCGGATCGACTGCCGGGGGTTGTTCGACCTGGCCAACTCGCGGATCGGGGGTGACCTCGAGCTGGACAGCGCGCGACTGGCGGCGGCGAACCGGTCGGCGGTCGACCCGGTGCCGCACACCGCGCTGAACGGGCCCGATCTGCGCGTCGCCGGTTCGCTGACCGCCGACCGGGGCCACGACCGGGGGCGCCGGTCGATCGTCCACGCGGAGGTGCAGCAGCGGCAGACCGGGTCGCTGCGCACCGCCGACGACCTGCTCGAGGTGCGCGGCCGGATGTATCTGCCGGGCGTGGTGATCGGCGGCGACGTCGACCTGAGCGCGGCCCAGCTCGCCGCGGGAGGCGGGCCGCCCGGCGAGCGGCGGTCGACCGGGCCGAGCGGCGACGCGCAGTTCGATCCGGTGGCGGTGCTGGTGCTCGACCGGGCCGAGGTGCGCGGCAACGTCGAGCTCAACGACAGTTTCCAGGCCCACGGCAGCGTGCGGGCCAGCGGCATCGAGATCGGCGGGGACCTGCGGTTCGACCGGGCCGGCATCGGGATGCCGGCCGACACGATGTACGCCGTGGTCGCCGACGGCGCGGTGGTGCGCGGTCAGATCACCGGCACCGACGCGCACGTGCACGGGGAGATCTGCCTGCAGGACGCCCGGATCCAGCACAACGTGCAGCTGCAGCGGTCGATCGTGCGGGCGCCCGGCGCGAACGCCGTCAACCTCAGCCGGGCCACCATCGGCGGGACGGTCGACTGTGGACGCATGGTGGCCGAGGGGTCGCTGCGGTTGTCCGACATCACGGCCGGGTCGGTGTTCGTCTCCGGGGCGTCGCTGAGCGCGCCCTGCGTCGTCGACCAGATGATCTATCAGGTGGGTGCGCGGGAGATCCCGTTCGATCCGCTGCTCAACCTGATCGGCGCGCAGATCACCGGCACCGTGCGCGGCAACCCGTCCGGGCAGCCGTTCCGGGCCCGCGGGTCGATCGCGCTGCGCGGCGCCCGGGTGTCGCGGTCGGTGCAGTTCATCTCGGCCGAGATCGCCTGCGACGACGGGCCGGCCGTCGACGCGTCGACGCTGACCTGCTCCGACCTGTTCCTGGCCGGGGTCGACACGATCGGCGGGGTGCGGTTCACCGACGCGCGGATCTCCGGCGACGTCGACCTGACCGGAGCCTATCTGCGGTGGGACCCGGAGTCGGTGGCCGATCTCGCGGCGGGCCGGCTGCCGCTGCCGTCGATCGACGGGAGCGCGGCCGAGATCGGCGGGGACGCCTGGTTCGACGGCACCCGGGCCCAGGGGCTGGTCCGGCTGCGCCGGACGACGGTGCGCCGGTCGGTCGGCATGAAGGACGTCGCGTACGGGGTGGTCGCCGTGCACAACGCATCCCGGGCGATCGACGGCGAGGACGCGCCCATGCCGGACGTGGCCGACGGCTCGACGCCGCTGGAGCTCGACCTGGCCATGCTCCAGACCCCCGACCTGGTGGTGGCCCCGGCGCAGCCGATCCGGGGCAACGTGGACCTGTCGCGGGCGGTCATCCTCTCGTTCACCGACAACGGCAACCTGTGGCACGCCGAGCGGCTCGACCTGCTCGGCCTGCAATATCAGGTGCACATCGACCTCGACGCCAAGCCGGGCGAGGAGGACTGGGCGACCCAGATCCGCCGGTTCGAGAGCACCAAGATCCTGCCGCCGCCGTCGGCCCTGCAGACCGACGTGGCGCTGCCGACCGGCCAGCTCTCCCAGCCGTACCTCCAGCTGGCGGCGATCTATCGCGCGACCGGGTACGACTCGATCGCCCGCCGGATCCTGTTCGAGATGCGCAAGCGGGAGTGGGCGCAGCGTACGGCCTCGTCGAGCGGTGTCCGCGGGCTCTGGATGTCGTTCGCGAGCCTGCTCTACCGGATCACCGTCGGGTACGGCTACCGGCTGCAGTTGGCGCTCTACTGGCTGGTCGGGCTCTGGCTGGCCGGGTTCCTGGTGTTCGCCTTCCTCGCCCCGGCGCGGGCGCCCGAACCGGTCGCGATCGTCGAGGACGGCCGCACCCAGGCCTGCGTCGTGCTGCCCGAGGCCGACCCGGTGGCCGACCAGCCCGGCTACTGCGGCACGTTCTCGCCCGCGCTCTACAGCCTCGACCTGCTGATCCCGGTGGTCGACCTGGGCCAGAAGTCGTCCTGGCACTACCGCGACGAGGGGATGCAGCTGTTCAGCGACGTCCTGCAGGTGGCCGGGTGGATCCTGGCGACCGCCGCCGCGACCGCCGCTCTGGGCCTGGTCGGGCGGGCCGACCAGGAGCGTTAGGGTCTCTGCGTGCAGATCACGATGCTCGGCTCGTTCGAGGTTCGCACCGACGACGGTGGCCTCGCCGACGTGCCGGGCGCCCGGCTGCGCGCCCTGGTGATCGCGCTCGCGCTGGAGGCGGGCCGGATGGTGCCGAAGGGGACGCTCGTCGACTGGATCTGGGGTTCGCAGCCCCCGGCCGACGCGTCGAACGCCCTGCAGCGTCTCGTGTCCCGCCTGCGCAAGGCGTTGCCGGCCGGCTCGATCGAGGGGCATCCGGAGGGTTACCGGCTGGCGGTCCCGCCGGACGCGGTCGACGCGGTGCGGTTCGAGCGGCTGGTGGCCCGGGGGCGTTTCGGTGACGCGCTGGCGTTGTGGCGTGGTGCGGCCATGCAGGACGTCGGCCCGCTGGAGAGCGCGGCGTTCGACGCGGCGGTCACCCGGCTCGAGGGCCTGCGGTTGACCGCTCTGGAGGACCGGTTCGACGCCGAGATCAAGCTGGGGCACGGTGCGTCGCTGATCACGGAGCTGACCGATCTGGTGGTGGCGCATCCGCTGCGGGAGAGCCTGGTCGGTTCGCTGATGCGGGCGCTCGCGGCGGCCGGCCGGGAGAACGAGGCGGTCCTGGTGTTCCAGCGCACGCGGGAGGCGCTGGCCGAGGCGCTGGGAGTCGACCCTTCGCCCGATCTGTCGGCCCTGCACGTGGCGCTTCTGCGGGGCTCGATAGGTCGTCGGCAATCCAATCTCCGAGCCGAGCTGACCAGCTATGTCGGTAAAGATGCCGACCAGACGTCAGTGCTGCGGCTGATCGCGCGCCATCGCCTCACCACCCTGACCGGGCCCGGCGGCACGGGCAAAACGCGTCTGGCCACCGAGGCGGGCCGTGCCCTGCTCGACACCACACCGGACGGCGTCTGGCTGGTCGAACTCGCCGCCATCGGGGCCGACGGCGACGTGGCGCAGGCGACGCTGGCCGCGCTCGGCCGCCGCGACGCGCTGCTCGGCGAAGCCCCGAACGCCGACGCGGCCGACCGGGTCGTCGCCACGCTGCGCGACCGCGAGGCGCTGCTGATCCTCGACAACTGCGAGCACGTGATCGAGGCGGCGGCCGCGTTCGCCTACCGGCTGCTCGGGGAGTGCCGGCGGCTGCGGATCCTCGCCACCAGCCGGGAACCACTCGGCATCACCGGCGAGGCGCTGTGGCAGGTCGAGCCGCTGGACGTGCGCTCGGACGCCGTACAGCTGCTGCGCGACCGGGCCGGCGCCGTCCGCAAGGACCTCGGCACCGATCCGCACACCCGGGCCACCATGGAGCGGGTCTGCCGGGCACTCGACGGGATGCCGCTGGCGATCGAGCTGGCCGCGGCCCGGCTGCGCACCATGTCGCTCGACCAGCTCGCCGACCGGCTCGACGACCGGTTCCGCCTGCTCACCGGGGGCAGCCGCACCGCACTGCCCCGCCACCGCACGCTGCGCGCGGTCGTCGACTGGAGCTGGGAGCTGCTCTCCGACGCCGAGCGGACCGTGCTGCGGCGGCTCTCGGTGTTCTCCGGCGGCGCGAGCCTGGAGGCGGCCGAGAAGGTCTGTGCCGGCGATGCCCTCGAACTGCTCACCGCGCTGACCGAGAAGTCGCTGGTGGTCACCGACGGCGGAGGCGCGCCGCGCTACCGGATGCTCGGCACGATCAAGGAGTACGCCGACCGCCGTCTCGCCGAGGCCTGGGAGTCGGACCTGACCCGCCGCGCCCACCTGGACTACTTCACCTCGCTGGCCGAGACCGCGGAACCCCACCTGCGGCGGGCCGAGCAGCTGGAGTGGCTGGCCCGGCTGGAGGCCGAGCACGACAACATCGGCGCCGCGATGCGTGGTGCGCTCGCGGCCGGTGAGGCGGGCGGCGCGATGCGACTGGCCGCGAACGCCGGCTGGTACTGGTGGCTCGGCGGGCACAAGGCCGAGGGCAACGAGCTGATCCTGGCCGCCGCGACCCTGGCCGGCGAGGCCGACGACGAGGACCGGGCGGTGGTGCTCGCCCTGGTCACCCTGTTCGTGACCGCCGGCCACGGCGACCAGTTCCGGGCCGAGGACTGGATCCGCAAGGCCCACGAGCTCGCGCGGCGGGTCCGCGGCGGTCACCCCGCGCTGAGGTTCGTGTTCGCGATGGAACGCATGCTGCGCGGGCCGGCGGAGCTGCCGACCGCGTTCGACCCGCTGCTCACCGACGACGACCCCTGGGTGCGGGCGCTGGCCCGGCTGCAGACCGGCAAGACGCGGGTCATGCTGGGCGACGGCAGCCGCGAGACCGACGCCCAGCTCGAGACGGCACTCGCCGAGTTCCGCGCGCTCGGCGAGCGGTGGGGGATCTCCTTCGCCCTCACCGAGGTGGCCAACCGGGTCGCCACCCGCGGCGAGTTCGACCGGGCGTGCGAGCTCTACGAACAGGCGGTCGCGGTCGTCGTCGAGACCGGCCTGATCGAGGACGTCGTCTCGATGCGCTCCCGGCAGGCCCAGCTCTACTGGCTCAAGGGCGACCGGGAGGCCAGCGCCTCGGCCCTGGCCGAGGCGCAGCGGTACGCCGAACGGGTCGCGTGGCCGAGCGCGCTCGCCGAACTGGCCCTGGTGAAGGTCGACCTCGCCCGCTGGGGCGGCGACCTCGAGGAGGCCCGCCGCCAGCTCGCCCTCGCGACCGTGCTGCTGGGCGAGGACGCCGAGGAGGGCAACGTCGTCGCCACGGTGCAGGACCTGCTCGGCTACCTCGCCCCGTCGGCCGAGGAGGCGAGGGCCCACCGGGTCACGGCCTTGCGGGCCGCCTCCGAGGCGGGCATCGCACCGCAGATCGCCGGGGTGCTGGTGGGAATCGCCGATCTCGCCCTGCGGCGAGAACAATTCGAGCGGGCCGCGCGGCTGCTCGCCGCGAGCGATGCCGTACGCGGCCTGTCCGTCCACGGCCACCCCGACGTCGACCGGATCGCCGAGGCATGCCGGCGCCACCTCGGCTCTGGTTTCACCGAGGTGGCGGTCTCCGACTGGCGCGAGCTGGCCGAGGTCACGCTCGCTTCGTGAACGTGGCGGTCCCCCAGAGGTAGCCGACGATCGCGATGCCGGCGCACCAGGCCAGGGCGGCGATCATGTCACCGGTGTGCGGGGTGCCGGCGAGCAGCCCGCGGAAGGTCTCGATGATCGGCGTGAACGGCTGGTACTCGGCGAACTGCCTGACCCCGGGACCCATCTTGTCGGCCGGGACGATCGCGCTGCTGAAGAACGGCAGCATGATCAGCGGAACGATGCCGAGGCCGGCCGTCTCGGGCGACTTCGCGAACAGGCCCAGCGCGACCGTGAACCAGCCGATCGCGAAGGCGAGCAGCAGGACCAGGCCGGCCACGCCGAGCCAGTCGACGAGACCGGCCGACGGGCGGAAGCCGAGCGCGAACGCCGTCCCGATGATCGCCGCCACCGCGATCACGTTGTTGACCATGCTGGCGATCACCTGGCCGGTCAGCACGGCGCCCCGCGAGACGTCCATGACCTTGAACCGGTTGATGATGCCCTTGGTCATGTCGGAGTTGGCGGCCGTCGCGGTGGCGCTGAGCCCGTAGCAGACGGCCAGCAGGATCATGCCCGGGGTCGCGTAGTCGACGTAGTGCTCGCCGACGCTGAACGCGTCGCCCAGCACGTAGACGAACATCAGCATGAGGATGACCGGGAACAGGATCGCGTTGAAGACCGAGATCGGGTTGCGGATCGTGTGCTTGAAGTTGCGTCGCAGCATGATCGCCGAGTCGTGCATGCTCATTTGTCAGTACCCTTCGCGCTCGTGTGACCGGTCAGTGCGCTCGTGTGACCGGTCAGTGCCAGGAAGACGTCGTCCAGATCCGGGGTGTGCACCGAGAGCTCCTCGGCGTCGAGCTCGTGCTCGGCGAGCCGGTCCAGCAGGGCCCGTAGCGACTTGGTGCTCCCGTCGCTCGCCACCTTCAGCGTCAGCGACTCCTCGTCGCGCGTCGCCCCGGCGAGAGCGGCGGCCGCCGCGTCCAGGTCGCGTACGCCGGCGAACCGCAACCGGACGTGGGCGCCCGGGATCTGGTGCTTCAGCTCGGCCGGGGTGCCCTGGGCGACCAGGCGGCCCTGGTCGAGCACGGCGACCCGGTCGGCGAGCTGATCGGCCTCGTCGAGGTACTGCGTGGTGAGGAACACGGTCACGCCGTCGGCCACCAGCTCGCGGACGATGCCCCACATCGTGCGGCGGCTCCGCGGGTCGAGGCCGGTCGTCGGCTCGTCCAGGAAAATGATCTGCGGGGTGGCGACCAGGGTCATCGCCAGGTCGAGCTTGCGGCGCATCCCGCCGGAATAGGTCGAGGAAGGCTTCCTCGCCGAGCCGGTCAGGTCGAACCTCTCCAGCAGCTCCGGGACGATCCGCCGGCCCACCCGCTGCAGATCGGCCATCAGCTGCAGGTTCTCCTCGCCGGTCAGCAGCTCGTCGACCGCCGCGAACTGACCGGTAACCCCGATCTTCGACCGCACCGCCTTCGCCTCGCGGGCGACATCGTGGCCGGCGACCCGCGCCGTCCCGCCGTCGGCCCTGGTCAGCGTCGTCAGCACGTTGACCGTCGTCGTCTTGCCCGCCCCGTTCGGGCCGAGCAGGGAGAAGATCGTGCCCGCCTCGACGGTCAGGTCGATACCGTCGAGCACCGTTTTGTCGCCGAAGGCCTTTCGCAGGCCGGAAACCTCGATCGCTGTGCCTCTCATGCCGACTACGTTCGAGGCCCGGGCTGTCACGCCTCTGACACGGCCCTGACACGGAAGGATTTCCCATGGCGGCGTTGAGGGTGCAACGGGTCGGCGATCACGATTTCGTCGGCCGGAACGACCGCGGCGCGACGGTCCGGATCGGCCGCGGCGGCCTGCCCGGCTCGTTCTCGCCGGGCGAATTGCTGCAGGTCGCGACCGCCGCCTGCACGGCCGTGACGGTCGAGCAGCTGGTCACCCGGCGGGTCGGCGACGACGCGGAGCTGGTGGCGCTCGCGGAGGCGACCCGCGGCCCGGACGGCCGCGAATACGACCTGATCCGGGTCACCCTGCGCGCCGACCTCTCCTTCCTCGACGACGAGGCCCGGGAGCGGGTGGTCAGCGCGATGCGCAAGGCGGTCGAGCGGGAGTGCAAGGTGAGCCGCACGGTCGAGCGGGGCGCCCGGGTCGACCTGGTCATCGACCCGGCCGAGAACGCCGCCGAGGACCGGTGACGGATGACCAGTGACCGGTGACCGTCAGGCGAACAGGGACGCGGTCTCGGCGAAGAGGGCGTCGGTCAGCGGGAGGGCCAGGGCTTCGCGGACGGCCTGCCACTGGGCGGCGGTGCTCGGCGCGACGATCGGGGCGGTGACGGCGGGGTGCGAGCGGAGCCACGCCAGGGCCAGGCCGGCGGTGCTGACGCCGTGGGCGCGGGCCAGGTCGCGCAGGCGCGCCACGCGGGCGAGGTTCGCCGGCGAGTGCAGGCCGGGATAGAAGAGGTGGCCGGCCAGGGCTATGCGGCTGCCCTCGGGCGGGGCGGCCCGGTCGAGGTAGCGGTCGGAGAGGAGGCCGCCGGCCAGCGGGGAGAAGGCCATGTAGGCCAGGCCGGTGCCGGCGATCAGGGGGAGCAGGTCGTGTTCATCGTCGCGGCTGAGGAGGCTGAAGCCGTTCTGGACGAACTCGGGCCGGGGCAGGTCGAGCCGGTCGGCGGCCGACAGCAGCTCGTCCAGGAGGCGGGCGTCGACGTTGCTGACGCCGTACGCCCGGATCCGCCCACTGTGGAGCGCCTCGGCGAAGGCGGTCAGTGTCTCCTCGACCGGGGTCGACGGGTCGGGGGCGTGGGACAGGTAGAGGTCGACCCGGCCCAGGCGTTCGATGCTCCGGGCAAGCCGGCGGTCGATGTTCGCGGCCGACAGGTCGAGGCCGACCTTGGTCTGCACGAGCACGTCGGGCGCCGGGTGGGTGGCCAGCCAGCGGCCGACGACCCGTTCGCTCTCGCCCCCGGCGTAGCGGTCGGCGGTGTCGACGACGCGGATGCCGAGTGCGTGGGCCTCGGTCAGGCGCGACAGGCCCTCTTCGGCGTCGAGACCCAGGCCGCGGGTGGCCTCGGCGCTGCCGATCCCGCCGATGCCGCCGGCGCCGAAGATGAACTCGGTGATGTCGATTCCGGACCGGCCGAGCGGGAGCGATCGCATCCCGGCAGCGTAACGATCCCTACGGCGTGGCGAAGGTGATGACCATGGCGACGCCGGGGGAGCGGGCCTCGGCGACCGCCCGGCCGCCGTGCGCCTCGGCCAGTTGCCGGACGATCCAGAGGCCGAGCCCGACGCCTTCCGGGCCGCCGGCGGCGAACTGGGAGAACAGGCTGGACCGCAGCGCGTCGGGGATGCCGGGGCCGTGGTCGCGCACCTCCAGGCGGCCTTCGGTGATGCGGACGACGATCGGCGGGCGGCCGTATTTCACCGCGTTGCCGACCAGGTTGACGATGATCTGCTCGAAGCGCGCCGGGTCGACCCAGATCGTCAGGTCGTCGTCGACGTCGGCGGTGACCGGGGCCGAACGGACGTAGGACAGGGCCTCCTCGACCAGCGGGCGGGCCGCCACGACCTGGCGGTCGAGCTTGAGGTGCCCGACGCTGTCGATGCGGTGCAGGTCGAGCAGGTCCTCGGCGAGCCGGGTCATGCGGGCGGTCTGCCGCAGCGCGGAGTCGAGCATCCACACGCTCGGCTCCGGCACCTGGTCGCGCAGTTCCTCGAGCGCCATCTGGATGGTGGTCAGCGGCGCCCGCACGTCGTGGGCCAGGGTGCCGATCATCGCGGCCCGCCACTGCTCGATGCGTTCCAGCCGCTCGCGGTCCTCGCGCAGGTGGCGGGCGTGGCCCTCGATCAGGAAGGCCACGGCGAGGGCGACCGGCATCAGGATGAACGCGCTGCCGACGACCACCGGCGGCTGGTGGGTGAGGACCAGCGGGGTGACGTACGACGCGGCGGCGGGCGGGACGTACGCGGCGAGGATCCAGCGGGGGAAGTGCAGCGCGGCCCAGGCGTAGAGCAGCACGAGGAACGGCCCGGTACCGGTCGCCACTCCGCCGAAACTCCAGGTCGAGAAGCCGAGCACGGCGAAGCCCAGCACACCGAGGAGGGCGGGCGACGACCGCCGCCACCGCACCAGCAGTCCCAGCAGCGCGGTGCCGAAGTCGCAGCCGGCCACGATCAGCAGCCGGTGGCGGTTGCCGGGCTCGTTCAGGATTTCGAGGACGGCCAGGGCTCCGGCCAGCGTGAAGAGGGCCGCAGCCTGCCGTGCGGCGGCTTGCGGCCCGGAACCCAGGATCCGAAAGACGCTTATATCGCCCATCATAATTCGACATGCCGGAAATGCGGGCGAGCTCGCAATCCCGCAACCCGCCTTCTCTCGGCCGGTCCGGTGCGCGAGCCGAGGTCCTAGGGTGGGCCCATGCCGCTCAACTACCGCATCGGACCGGGTCAGACCGCGGCCCTCATCTTGGTGGCGGTGGCCTGTTTCGTCCCCGCTCTCTACTTCCACCCGTCGTCCGCGGTCCGCGTGGTGGTCGTCGTCATCGCGCTCGCCGCGCTGGCTCTGGCGGCGGTCACGCGGTGGATGTACCTGGTGGTCGACGACGAGGGCGTGGCGGTTCGGTACCTGGGTCGCGAGCAGTGGCTGCCGTGGCCCGAGATCAAGCGGGTCGAGGTCGTCTCCGGCGTGCGCGGCTCGGAGACGATCCGCTTCAGCCTCGCCGACGGGACGTCGGTCGACGCGCCGCCGTCGCTGCTGCAACCGTCCCGGCCGATGGGCAAGCCGGCGGCCCGGCGCCGGCTGGAGGAGATCCAGCGGCAGATCGAATCCCGGCGGGTGGAGGGTTGAGAGTTGTCGATCCTTTGTCGAAGCTGCGTAACATAACCGAAATGCGAACTGGCGAGGAGCATGGCTGCGAGGGATGAGAGCGTCGTGCCGACGATGGCGGATGTCGCGCGGCTGGCGGGCGTCTCGGCCAGCACGGTGTCCTACGCCCTGACCGGCGCGCGCCCGATCTCCGCGGCCACCCGCGAGCGCATCCAGCACGCCATGGAGGACCTGGGCTACACGCCCAACGCCTTCGCCCGCGGGCTGAAGAGCAAGCGCAGCCGGCTGATCGCGCTGCTGTTCCCCCGCGACGGCCGTGACCTGGGGCTGAGCACGTTCGAATACATCCTCGGGGCGTCCGATCACGCCCAGGAGCTCGGCTACCACCTGCTGCTGTGGACGACCGAGGCCGAGGCCCTGGACGAGCTCGGCCGGCTCGCCGGGCAGGGCCTGGTCGACGGCGCGCTGCTGATGGAGGTGCGGCTGCGCGACCGGCGCCTGGACGTGCTCCGCAAGGCCGGGCTGCCGTTCGCCATGATCGGCCGGACGGCCGATCCGGCGACGGTCGACTTCGCCGACACCGACTTCGACCAGTGCGCCCGGGTGGCGGTCGACCACCTGGTCGCCCTCGGCCACCGGCGACTGGGCTTCGTCAACCTCGACGCGTCGGCCCTCGAGGCCGGGCGCGGCAACGCGATCCGGCTGCGCGACGGGGTGCTGCGCGCGGCCGCCGGCGCGCGGGCCCGGATCACGGCGCTCACCTGCGAGAGCTCGATCGAGGGCGGCCGGCGCGCCCTGGCCGAACTGCTCGCCCGCGACGCGGCCGCGACGGCCGTGATCGCGTTCAACGAGCAGGCCGTACCCGGGATCATGGGCGAGGCCGGCGACCGCGGCCTGCGCATCCCGGCCGATTTCTCGATCCTGTCGATCGACATGCCGGCCCAGGCGGCCCTGATGACCACGCCGGCCATGACGACGGTCGGGCCGACGGCGGCGGCGATGGGCCGGGCCGCCGCGGCCATGTTGATCGAACGGGTCGAGGGCGGGACGACCGGTGTGTCCCAGATGCTCTTCGACGGCGAGCTCGCTCTGCGGGAGAGCACCGGCCCCGCCGCAGATCACGACACAGCGTAGATCGCTTGTGACCGTTGACACACGCTGAACGGCCGACTTAACGTGCTCGAAATAGTCGAATCGAATCGATGCTTTTGCCAGCGGAGGGATCGACATGCGCAAGAAGGGGATCGCTCCAGCGGTTTGCCTGCTCAGCACGGTCGCTGTTCTCGCGGCGTGCGGCGGCAGCGGCGGCAGTGGTGACGACGCCGCCAAGCAAGGAGCCAGCGCCCGGGGCCCGATCACGTTCGTGACCGGCAAGGACAACAGCGGCATCATGCCGTACATCGCCGATCAGTGGAACAAGGCCCACCCGAACGAGAAAGTCACCATCAAGCAGCAGAGTGATCAGGCCGACCAGCAGCTGTCGGACCTGCAGCAGCACTTCCAGGCCAAGGACCCGGGCTACGACGTGGTCACGGTCGACGTCGTGTGGAGCGCCGAGTTCGCCGCCAAGGGCTGGATCATCCCGCTCGAGGGTCAGTACGCGCTGGACACCAGCTCGCTGCTCCCGGCGACGGTCAAGGCGGCCACCTACAACGGCAAGCTGTTCGCCGCTCCGTACGCGTCCGACGGCGGCCTGCTCTACTACCGCACCGACCTGACCAAGACGCCCCCGAAGACCTGGGACGAACTGATCCAGCAGTGCCAGGGCAAGACCACGCCGAGCACCATCACCGGCCCGAAGCCGGCCTGCTACGCGGGCCAGTTCGCCAAGTACGAGGGCCTCACCGTGAACGCGGCCGAGGCGATCAACGGGGCCGGCGGCACGATCGTCGGGCCGGACGGCACCACCCCGACGGTCGACTCGGCCCAGGCCGCGACCGGCCTCGACTTCCTGGTCAACGGGTTCAAGCAGGGCTACATCCCGAAGGAGGCCCTCGGCTTCCAGGAGACCCAGAGCCTGAACGCGTTCCAGGCCGGCCAGCTCATGTTCATGCGTAACTGGCCGTACGCGGACGCCATCCTCGCCGGCAAGGACTCGAAGGTGGCGAGCAAGTTCGCGATCGCCCCGCTGCCCGGCCCGTCCGGTCACGGCGCGTCCAGCCTCGGCGGCCACAGCCTGGGCATCAGCGCCTACTCGAAGTACAAGGCGACCGACCTCGACTTCCTGAAGTTCATCGAGTCGGACGACATCCAGCGCAACGACCTCAACCAGGGCACCCTGGCGCCGGTCGTGACCGCGTTGTACAGCGACCCGGCGCTGGTCAAGAAGTTCCCGTACCTGCCGACCCTGCTCGCGAGCATCCAGACCGCGGTCCCGCGTCCCGTCACGCCGTACTACCCCGGCGTGACCGAGGCGATCGAGACCAACGCCTACGCCGCCCTGCAGGGCCAGAAGAGCACCAAACAAGCGCTGACCGACATGCAAGCGGCAATCAAGTCGGCGACCGCCGGCTGATCGAGCCGGCTCTTGAGATCCGGGCCGCCGCCCGCCCGATGCGGGGGCCCGTGGGGGGGGCGGCGGTCGGCGGGTTTTACG
>NZ_JBFBAD010000096.1:0-27814 GCF_040682075.1 Actinoplanes sp. NPDC051411
GTACGCGCCAGCAACAGCAGATCCTCAACCAACCGGGCCATCCGCGCGCTCTCCGCACGGATCCGCCCCACCGACCGGGCCACCGGCGCGGGCAGGCCCGCCGCGTCGAGCAGATCCGCATTGGCCTGCACCGTCGCCAACGGACTCCGCAACTCATGACTCGCATCACCGACAAAACGCCGCTGAACAGCCGACGCCACCTCGATCCGATCAAGCATCGTATTCATCGTCGCCGCCAACGCCGCGATCTCATCATCAGCAGCCGGCACCGGCAACCGCTCATGCAAATTCCGCGACGTGATCACCGCCGCCTGCTCCCGCATCGCCTCGACCGGCCGCAGCGTACGCCCCACAAACAGAAACGTAGCCACACCCACCACCAGACCCAGCAACGGCAACCCCAGCAGCAACGCCACCACAATCGCCCCGGTCGCGTCGTCGACCGCGTCCAACGACTCGGCGACCAGCACCGTACGCCTGCCGGCCGCCGTGTCCGCGCCCAGCGCGACGATCCGGAAAGGCTCACCGAACAGATCCCGCTGATCGCGCAGCCGCTCGTTCGGCCCCGGACGCAACGGCGACATCGGCGCCTGCCCGGCCAGCGCGTCCGACGCCGCCACCACCGCACCGGAGCCGTCCAACACCTGCACCACCGTGCGATCCCGCGCCGACGGGCGCAGCAACGCGCTCAGATCCGAACCACCACCCTTCAACGACGCCACCACCTGACTGGCCCGGTCCTCGGCCGCGGTGTTGACGTTGTCCAGCAGGATGCCCCGCGCAACCACCAGCAGCACCCCACCAGCCAGCAACGACGTCACCGCCACCACCACCGCGGCCGCCAACGCCGAACGCAGACGAACCCCGAGACGACGACGCAACCGGTACAACATGGCCGCCACCGTAACGACCCACCGAGAACCGCGGGGACCACATTCAGCACATCTTCAGCCACCACAAGCGCAGGCTGGAACCATGCGCGTACTGGTGGTCGAGGACGAGATCAGCCTGGCCGAGACGATCCGCGACGGCCTCGCCGCGGCCGGCTTCGCCGTCGACCTGGTCCACGACGGCGTCGACGGCCTGTGGCAGGCCACCGAGAAACCCTTCGGCGCCTACGACGTGCTGATCCTCGACATCATGCTGCCCGGCCTCAACGGCTACGAGATCTGCCGCACGCTGCGCGGCCGCGAGGTCTGGACACCGATCCTGATGCTCACCGCCAAAGACGGCGAATACGACCAGGCCGACGCGTTCGACCTGGGCGCCGACGACTACCTCACCAAGCCGTTCTCGTTCGTGGTCCTCATCGCCCGCCTGCGCGCGCTGGTCCGTCGCGGGGCTCCGTCCCGTCCGGCCGTGCTCAGCGCGGGCGACCTCACCCTCGACCCCTCCGAGCGGCGCGTCGCCCGGGCCGGCACGCCGATCGCCGTCACCCCGCGCGAGTTCGCCATGCTCGAGTTCCTGATGCGCCACCGCGGCCAGGCCATGACCAAGACCGCGATCCTCGAGAACGTCTGGGACGCCCACTTCACCGGCGACCCGAACATCGTCGAGGTCTACATCGGCTACCTCCGCAAGAAGATCGACCACCCCTTCGACCGTCAGACCATCGAGACGGTCCGCGGCGCGGGCTACCGCATCGCCGACGACGGCTGACGCCTTCAGGGTTTCCTCAGCCCGCCGCCCCCAACGTAGGCGGCCATGCAGAATCACAGCACGGCGGTGCCGGCGTGAACCCGGTCCGGACAGCCTTCGCCGCGCTCATCCAGCTCCGCCGCCGGTTCCTGCCCCGCCTGGCCGGACTCGGCCTCGACGTCGGACCCTCGTCCGAGCACGGACTCTGATGACCGGTCGCGTCCCACCGCTCACCGTGACCGAGCCGGCCCGGGTCCTGCCGCCCGGCGACACCGCCGGCGACGGACCGGGGCGCCGCCGCGGCCGGCCGGTCGCCGTCTGGGCCCTCGACCGCACCCTCACCCGCGGCGACACGCTGCTGCCGTTCCTGCGCCGTATCGCCGGCACCCCCGCCGTCGTCCGCGCGCTGGCCGTCGCGGCAAGCCGCGATCTCCCCCGCCGCAGCCGGCGCGACGCCGCGGAGGCGCTGGTGTTGCAGCGGATCCTCGGCGGCCGCCCACTCGCGGAGGTCGACCGGGTCGCGCGCGGCTACGCCGCCCGGCTCGCCGACACCCGGCTACGCCCGGACTCGCTGGCCCGCTGGACCTGGCACCGCCGCGAAGGTCACCGCCTGGTCATCGCCTCCGCGTCGCCCGGCCTCTACGTCCATCATCTCGGCCGGCTGCTCGGGGCCGACGCCGTCATCTGCACCGAGATGACCGTCGTCAACGGCCGCCTCACCGGCGCGCTGAGAAGCGGCAACTGCCGGGGCGCCGAGAAGCGGCGGCGGGTCCTCGCACACCTGGCCGAGCATCCCGCCACCCAGGTCTGGGCGTACGCCGAAGGTGACTCCGACCGGCCGCTGCTGGCTTCGGCCGATGTCGCGATCCGGGTCACCCCGCACCGGCGCCTCCCCCGCTGGGCCGACCGATGACCAGGCCACGACCGGGTACGCGGCGGCAGCCGGGTCGCCGAACCTGACCGGGCGCTCCAGCCGTTCAGCGAATTCTTACCTCCCGGCCATCATGGTGACAGCGTGAATTACCGGCTATTCAATTTGATCAACTCGGCGGCCGGGCGCTGGGCGGTAGTCGACGACGTGATGCGGTTCGCCGCCGTCTATCTGGTCTACCTGGTGTTCTCGATCGCCGGCGCCGTCGTCCTCTACGCGTTGCTGCGACGCCGGTTCCGGGCCGTCCTCGGCTTCGGGGCGACGCTCGTGCTCGCCTTCGGGCTGGGCCAGACGCTCGCCCACATCAGCCGTGAGCGGCGCCCGTTCCAGGATCATCCGGTCCACCAGTTGATCCCGCACGCGGCCGGCGTCGGCATGCCCAGCGACCACGCGACCGCGGCCTTCGCGATCGCCTTCGGCCTGCTGGTGTTCCTCAGCCGGCCGGCCGGGATCGCCCTGACACCGCTGGCGATCCTGATCGGCCTCGCCCGCGTGTGGACCGGCGTCCACTACCCCGGCGACATCCTCGCCGCCGTGCTCATCGCCGCGCTGTCCGCACTCTTCATCTACGTGGTCAACCGGGGGCCACGCCAGCTCGAGTCGATTCAGCCGGCCGATTTTCGCCGCGCGGACCAGCCCACCACGCCGACCAGCAGCCGACTGCCGTAAGAGCGAGCGACGTGACTTCAGCGCTCTTTCAGGTTGGGATCGGGATTCTTACCCGCCGTGACAGTCGATGATCGAATCTGGCGCCCGGCGGCCGGCGCCCGCCTCGTGGTCAAGGTCCCGCAGGTGACCGCCCTGTTCTGGACCATCAAGGTGCTGACCACCGGCATGGGTGAGACCGCCTCGGACTTCCTCGCCCGCACGATCGACCCGCCGGTCGCGGTCGCCGCCGGCGCGGCCGCGCTGGCCGTCTCCCTGGTCCTGCAGTTGCGCGCCCGCCGCTACCGCACCGGCATCTACTGGCTCGCGGTGGTCATGGTCAGCGTCTTCGGCACCATGGCGGCCGACGTGCTGCACGTCGGGCTCGGCATCCCGTACGCCGTCTCCACCACCGGCTTCGCGATCGCCCTCGCCGTGGTCCTCGGCGCCTGGTACGCCGTCGAGCGCACCCTGTCGATCCACACCGTCACGCGCGGGCGGCCGGAGCTGTTCTACTGGGCGACCGTCCTGGTCACCTTCGCGCTCGGCACCGCCGCCGGCGACCTCACCGCCACCACCCTCGGCTGGGGCTACCTGACCTCCGGGTTCGTGTTCGCCGCCGCCATCTGCGTCCCGGCCCTGGCCTTCCGGGCCCGCCGGCTCAACCCGATCGCCGCGTTCTGGACGGCGTACGTCATCACCCGGCCGCTCGGCGCCTCGTTCGCCGACTGGATGGGCGTGCCGGTCGCCCGCCACGGTCTCGGCTGGGGAACCGGCCCGGTCACCGTGGCCTGGGCGATCGTCATCGTCGCCCTGGTCGCCTACCTCGGCCTGCGCCGCACTCCGGCGACGCGTTCAGCGATCTCTTAGCTTCCGGTTGCCAGCCTCGCGAACGTGAGCAGCACACGGCAGGACGACGTGCAGCGACCGTTCCGGCGCTACCTGAGCAAGACGCCCGAGATCTCGGTGTTCTTCTGGATCATCAAGATCCTGGCCTCGGCGGCCGGCGACCCGGTCGCCGACCTGCTCGGCACGACCGCCGGCCTCGGCCTCGCCATCACCACGATGCTCCTCGCCACCGCCACGACCGTGGTGATCTTGATCCAGTTCTCGGCCGCACGCTACGTCGCCGGGCTCTACTGGCTCACGGTCGTCCTGATCAGCGTGATGGGCAGCCTGGTCGTCGACAACCTGACCGACATCCTCGAGGTGCCGCTCGGCGTCACCGTGATCGCCGCGGCGGTACTGCTGGCCGGCACGTTCGTGGTCTGGTTCGCGGCCGAGAAGACCCTGTCGATCCACACGATCGACACCGGCCGCCGCGAGACCTTCTACTGGGTGGCGGTCGCGCTCACCTTCGTGCTCGGCACCGCCGCCGAACGCCTCGCCGTCCCGTCGGTGAGCGCCGTCGCCGGCCTGGTCGCCCTGCTCGTGGCCGGGCTGGCAAGCCGCGTCCGGGGCGTGCCCGCGCTGATCCCGTTCTGGCTGGCCTACCTCGTGACGCAGCCGCTCGGGGTCGCGGTGAGCAACCTCCTGTCCGAGCCCCGCGACGCCGGCGGCCTGCAGATCGGCGTGGCCGGCATCAGTGCCGGCATCCTGGCCGCCGTCGTCGCACTCGTCCGCTACGTGAGCGCCACCCATCGCGACGATCCGTCCCTGGACAACACCCGGCGCCCCTGGTGATGCCGGATATACACCGGAGGTATGTACTCGGTGTATATCTTCGGTGTAGGGTCCCCCCATGACCGTTCCTCTGACCCTGCTCGGCCTGCTCGAACGCGAGCCGAGCCACGGCTACGACCTGAAGCGCGACTACGACACGTACTTCGGTCGCGGCAAGAACCTGCCGTTCGGCCAGGTCTACTCGACGCTGGCCCGGCTCACCCGCGACGGCAAGGTCGTGATGGACGAGGTCTCGCCCGGCGACGGTCCGGACCGCAAGCGCTATGTGATCACCGAGACCGGCGCCACCGAGGTCGACGCGTGGCTGGTCGAGCCGGTGCAGGCCGAGCCTCACCTGCAGACGGTGCTGTTCGCCAAGGTCGTGCTCTCGCTCATGCTCGACCGACCGGCCGAGGTCTATCTCGACACCCAGCGCCGCGCGCACCTGCAGCGCATGCGGGAGCTCACCGAGATCAAGCGCTCCGGGGAGCTGGTCGACGGCCTGCTCGCCGACCACGGCCTGTTCCACCTCGAGGCCGACCTGCGCTGGATCGACCTGACCGCGGCCCGGCTCGACCAGCTGCGTGAGAAGGTGCGGCGATGACCGCGGCGCTGTCGGCGCGCGGCGTGGCGCTCTCCTTCGGCGCCACCGCGGCGCTGCGCGGGGCCGACCTGACGATCGCCACGGGGGAGATCGTCGCCGTGATGGGCCCGAGCGGCTCCGGCAAGTCGACGCTGCTGCACTGCCTGGCCGGCATCCTGGTGCCCGACGCGGGCGAGATCCTGGTCGACGGGCGGCGCATCGACACCCTCGACGAGACCCGGCGCAGCGAACTGCGCCGCGACCGGTTCGGGTTCGTCTTCCAGTTCGGTCAGCTGGTCCCCGAGCTCACCGCGGAGGAGAACGTCGCGCTGCCACTGTTGCTCGCCGGCGTACGACGGGAGCCCGCGCTGCGGCAGGCGCGGGAGTGGTTCGACCGCCTCGGCCTCGAAGGGTTGCACGGCCGCCGTTCCGGTGAGCTGTCCGGCGGCCAGGCCCAGCGGGTCGCGCTCGCCCGGGCGCTGGCCGGCGAGCCGCAGGTGCTGTTCGCCGACGAGCCGACCGGCGCGCTCGACTCCCTCACCGGCGAACAGGTCATGAACCTGCTCGTGAGCCTCGCCCGCGAACGGGGCACCACGGTCGTACTCGTCACGCACGAGCCGCGGGTCGCGGCGTACGCGGACCGCGAGGTCATCGTCCGCGACGGCCGCGTCACCTCCTTCGACCCGCAGGAGGTGACCGCGTGATCCGGCTCGGACTGCGGATGGCGGTGGCCGGCGGCCGGGTCGCGATCGCCCGGCTGGCGATCATCGGCGCGGCGGTCGCCATCGGCGTCGGCCTGGTGCTGTCGGCGCTGGCCGGCATGACCGCCGCCCAGGGGCAGAACGCCCACTACGCCTGGCTCAACAGCGCCCACGCCGAGGCCGCGACCGGGCCTGAGGCGGCCGACCCGGCCTGGTGGGCGCTGCGCGAGGACTACTTCCGAGGAAAGCCGATCGCCCGGATCGACGTCGCGGTCACCGGCCCGCACGGCCCGGTGCCGCCGGGCCTGACCGCCCTGCCCGGCCCGGGCGAGTACGCCGTCTCCCCCGCCATGGCCGAGCTGCTCGCCACCACACCGGCCGCCCAGCTCGGCGACCGCTTCCCGGGACGGCGGACCGGCGTTCTCGGCCGCGATGCGCTCGCCTCACCCGACCTGCCGATCGTCGTCGTCGGTCATACGCCCGCCGAGGTACAGAAGCTGCCCGGCGCCACCCGGATCACCCGGATCGTCAGCGTCTCCCCCGACCACTGCCTGCGCTGCTATGTCGGCACCGGCGACAACGGCATGACCCTGGTCCTCTCCGTGGTCGGGCCGCGCTGCTCTTCCCCCTGCTGATCTTCATCGGCGTCGCGACCCGGCTGTCGGCCGCCCGCCGCGAGCAACGGTTCGCCGCGATGCGCCTGATCGGCGCGACGCCCCGGCAGGTCGCCACGCTGGCCACGATCGAATCGCTGCTCGCCTCGGCCGCCGGCACGGTGCTCGGCTTCGGCCTGTTCTTCGCGCTGCGCCCGGCGCTGGCCCAGTTCCCGTTCACCGGCCTGCGGTTCTACCTCGACGACCTGGTGCTCACCTGGCCCGGCGCGCTGGCGGTGCTTCTCGGGGTGCCGATCGGGGCCGCGCTCGCCGCACGGCTCGCGCTCCGGCGCGTACGGATATCGCCGCTCGGCGTGATGCGCCGAGTCACCCCGAAACCACCGCGGGCCTGGCGTCTTCTGCCTCTGCTGGCCGGCCTGGCCGAGCTGGCCTGGTTCGTCGGACGCCGGCCGGCCACCACGAACGGGCAGACCGGGGCCTACCTCACCGGCATCCTCGTCGTGATGGTCGGGGTGGTCGTCGCCGGGCCGTGGCTGACCATGACCGGCTCGCGGCTGCTGGCCCGCCTCGCCCGCCGCCCGCCCGCCATGATCGCCGGGCGCCGGCTGGCCGACGACCCGCGGGCCGGCTTCCGGTCGATCAGCGGCCTCGCCCTGGCCCTGTTCGTCGGCAGCGTTGCCACCGGAGTGATCACCACCTACGTGGGTGAGCGCGGCGACAGCACGGCCACCCCGATCGTGCACAACCTGATGAGCGTCAACTTCTGGGGCGACGACGGCCCGGAAGCGCTCGACCCGGCCGCGGTGCCGTCCGCGCTGACCACGGTGCCCGGCGTGAAGTCGGTCGTCCTGATCCGGCGCAACCCACGAGAGGATCGGAGCGCGCAGAACTCCTGGCCCGCACTGATAAGCTGCGCCGACCTCGCCCGGATCCCCGGCAGCGGCCACTGTTCCCCCGGCGCGACGGCCGCCCAGGTCTTTCCCGATCTGGTGCCGCCGGGCGGCGGACCCGTGGCCGTCGGCCCCGATCCCGAATGGCCGGCCGCCCCCGACGTCCCGCTCGACCGGCAGCAGGTCATCGGGGTCGCCGTCGACACCGACGGGTCGCCGGCCGCCCTCGAGACGTCCCGCACCCTGCTCGAGAACGCGTTCCCGTTCGTGGACGGCGCCGCCTCAGAAGGCGACTACCGCGGCGACAACACCCGCCTGCTCATCCAGCTGCAGCGCCTGGCCGACATCGTCATCATCGCCAGCCTGGTCATCGCCGGCTGCAGTCTCGCGGTCAGCATCACCGGCGGCCTCAACGAGCGCAAACAGCCCTTCGCGATGCTCCGGCTGGCCGGCCTGCGCCTGACCGAACTGCGCCGCGTCGTCCTGCTGGAGAGCGCCGTGCCGCTGCTCGCCGTCTCGGCGGTCGCGATCGCCGCCGGGTTCCTCTCGGCCGCGCTGTTCCTGAAGTCGCAACTCGACTACGTCCTGCACCCGCCCGGCGCCGCCTACTACGTCATCACCGTGGCGGGCCTGGTCGTCTCCCTCGCCCTGATCGTCTCCACGATGCCCCTGCTGCGCCGACTGACCGGCCCCGACACGGTGCGCAACGACTGACCCCGGAGGACTCATGACCCTCGCCCTGACCCGCCGACACCTGCTGACCGCCGCCGTCGCCGCCGGCGTCGCTCTTCCGCTCGCCGGCGCGAAACCCGGCTGGGCGGCCCCGGCCCGGCTCACCCTGCCCGCGCCCACCGGACCCTGTCCCCTCGGCACCGTAACGCTGCACCTGGTGAACAAGACGCGGGAACTGATGGTCAGCGTCTGGTACCCGGCCGACCGGCGCGGTCGGACCGCGGCGTGGCTGGCCGACGCGCCACTGCGCGCGCTGCTCAGCGAGAACGGGTTCCCCGCCGACGTCGCCGCCTCTCCCCTCACCGCGGCCCACGAAGGGGCTCCGGTCATGCGCAAGCTCGGCCGGCAGCCCGTGATCCTGTACTCGCACGGCGCCGGCGGACACCGTTCCGAGACGACCATCGTCGTCCAGGAACTCGTCAGTCACGGCAACGTCGTCGTCACGGTCGACCACACCGGCGACGCGTACACCGAACTGCCCGGCGGCCGGCTCAGCGTCCCCGACGAAGACCTGCCGACCACCCCCTGGGACCACGTCGCCGACATGCGGTTCGTCCTCGACCGCATCGAGGACCTCGCCGCCGGCCGCAACCCCGACGCCGGACGGCGTCCGCTGCCCGCCGGCCTGGGCGCCGCGCTCGACCTGCACCGCCTCGGCATGTTCGGCTGGTCCAAGGGCGGCACCGCCACCGCCCTCATGATGAACACCGACCGGCGCGTCCGGGCCGGGCTCAGCTTCGACGGCCCGATGGAGTCGAACCCTCCGGTCGCCGCCATCGACCGGCCGTTCATGATGATGACCGCCGAGTTCACCCGGGCCGCCGAGCCCGCCGTCGAACAGTTCTGGTCGCTGCTGCGCGGATGGCGGCTCAACATACAGGCCGACGGCGCCCTGCACGGCGGCTACTGCGACCACCAGTGGCTGATCCCACAGCTCGCGACGATCACCGGAATGAGCGACGCGGACCTCGCCGGCTGGATCGGAACCCTCGACCCGGCCGCCGCCGTACGCATTCAGCGGGCGTACCCGCTCGCCTTCTTCGAGCAGCACCTCCGCGGCCGGCGACAGCGCCTGCTCGAAGGCCCGAGCCCGGCCTTCCCCCAGGTGCGGTACCTGCCCTGACCGCGACCGTCCGGACTCCGGCGACGGCACAGAGGACCTGAAAAGCCGCTGAAGGCACGAGACGTTCGTCGATGCCCGCGTCACCGGGCGTTCGGCCGTGCGCGAGCGGCCGTTAACCGTGCGCACCTAGACAGACGAGATGATCCGTTCTGTCTTCGGCGCGGCCGCCGTGCTGGGGCTGCTGGCCGTGCCGGCCGCCGCCCCGGCGCGAGCCCACCCGGCACCCGCGTCGCACGTCCTGCTGATCTCGATCGACGGCATGCACCAGCAGGACCTCGACTGGTACGTGCGTACCCATCCACACTCGACGCTGGCCGCGCTCACCGCCGCGGGCACCAGCTACCGCAACGCGGCGACGCCGTTCCCGTCCGACTCGTTCCCGGGCATGCTGGCCCAGATCACCGGCGGCGACCCGCGGACCACCGGCGTCTACTACGACGACACCTGGAACCCGGCCCTGCTGCCCGCCGGCACCACCACCTGCGCCGGCGCCAAGCCCGGCGCCGAGGTCGACTACGCCGAACCGGCCGACCGTGACTCCTCCCGCCTCGACGCCGGCCAGGGACTGACCGGCCTGCCCGGATCCATCCTCTCGATGACCGGCTCCCCCGAACAGCTGCTCGACCCGGCCCAGCTGCCGGTCGACCCGGCCACCTGCCAGCCGGTCTACCCCCACCAGTACGTCAAGGTGAACACCGTCTTCGAGGTCGCCCGGGCGCACGGCCTGGTCACCGCCTGGTCGGACAAGCACCCCGCCTACGACCTGCTCCAAGGCCCGTCCGGCGCCGGCATCCAGGACCTGTTCACCCCGGAGATCAACAGCACCGCGGACACCGCCGGCGACGACTGGACCACGGCCAACCGCCTCACCCAGCAGTACGACGGCTACAAGGTGCGGGCTGTGCTCAACCAGATCGACGGCTACGACCACAGCCACTCGATCAAGCTGGGCACCCCGGCGGTCTTCGGCCTGAACTTCCAGTCCGTCTCGACGGCCCAGAAGCTGCCGATCTCCGACGGCCAGGCGGGCGGCTATCAGGCCGACGGCCGTACGCCCGGGCCGGTGCTCTCCTCGGCGCTGGACTTCGTCGACTCCCAGCTCGGCCGGTTCACCGCCGAACTGGCCAAGCAGCACCTGTCCGGCCGGACCACGATCATCGTGTCGGCCAAGCACGGCCAGTCGCCCACCGTTCCGGCCCAGCTGACCCGCATCGACGACGGCGCCGTCATCGACGCCCTGAACGCGGCCTGGAAGGCCGCCGGCCACGCGGGCTCGCTGGTCGCGTTCGCCATCGACGACGACACGATGCTGATGTGGCTGACCGACCGCTCCCCTGCCGCCACGGCCTTCGCCCAGAACTTCCTGCTGCACCACAACGGCACCGGCTACGACATCACCGGAGCAGCCAAGCCGTACACCGCCTCCGGGCTCACCCGGGTCTATGCGGGCGCGGCGGCGGCCGCGTTCATCGGCGTACGCCCGGGGGACGCGCGCGTCCCGGACGTGATCGGCATCGCCCAGCCCGGCACCGTCTACACCAGCAAGAAGTCGAAGATCGCCGAGCACGGCGGTGACACCCCGGCCGACCGCAACGTCCCGATCCTCGTCTCCGGCGCCGACACCGCCGCCCGGCACACGGTGACCCGGCCGGTCGAGACCACCCAGATCGCGCCGACCGTCCTGCGGCTGCTGGGCCTGGCCCCGGCCGAACTCGACGCCGTCCGCATCCAGCACACCGCGGTGCTGCCCGGCTGAGTCGCCTCTCCCGGGCCGAACGACCGCCGGCGTCCGCTGCCGAAACCCCACGGACGCCGGCGGAACGGCACCAGGTTGGCGCCGGTGAAGTCACTGGCTGCGATGGTGCCGGTCTGGCGGCGCCAAGCCGGTCTCGTAGGCGGTGATGACGGCCTGGACCCGGTCGCGCAGGCCGAGTTTGGCGAAGACGCGGCCGACATGGGTCTTCACGGTCGCCTCACCGAGCAGCAGCCGGCCGGCGATCTCGATGTTGGACAGGCCCGCACCGATCAGCGCGAGGACCTCGCGTTCCCGGGCGGTCAGGCCGGCCAGCCGCTCGGGTCGCCCGTTCCCGGCCGGGGCGCAGTGCCGGGCGACCAGCCGGGTGGTGATCGTCGGGGCGAGGAGCACGTCTCCGGTGAGGACGTGACGAATCGAGGAGACGAGCCGCTCGGGTGGGATGTCCTTGAGAAGAAACCCACTCGCGCCGCTCTGGAGGGCGGCGTACACGTATTCGTCCAGGTCGAAGGTCGTCAGCATGATGACCTTCCAGGGCGCCCGCTCCGCGAGCAGCGTACGGGCCGCGGTGAGTCCGTCCGTGCCCGGCATCCGGACGTCCAGCAGCACGACATCGGGGCGTTCCCGGCGGACCACGGCGACGGCGGCCGAACCGTCGCCGGCCTCGGCGACGACCGTGATGTCCGGGGCGGCGTCGAGGATGATGCCGAGCCCGGTGCGCACGAGAGGATCGTCGTCGACGACGACCATGCGGATCACGGCGCTGTCCGGGCGTCGGCGCCGTACGGGACCGGCAGGTGGACGGTAACGGTGAACGGCCGGGCCGGATCGTCGTCGATGACTACCCGGCCGCCGTACGAGTCGGCGCGTTCCCGGATGCCGATGAGCCCGCGTCCGCTGCCCGAGGCCGGGGACCGCCCGGCCGGCGGCTGGTCGTCCGCGATGACCAGGGTCAGCGTGTCGTTGCCGAGATCGACGCTGATCCGGGTGCCGGCGCGGCTGGAGTGCCGCAGCGAGTTGGTCAGTGCCTCCTGGATGATGCGGTAGGCGGCGAGGTCGAGCCCGGGCGGCAGCGGCCGGGACGCGCCGGTGACGTGGCAGGTGACGGGTAGGCCGGCGGCGGTGACGCTCGCGACCAGGTCGGGCACCATGGCCAGACCGGGTTGGGGCGTCAGGCCGGCGTCGTCGCTGACAGTGGCCAGCAGGTTGAGCATGCCCCGCAGGTCAGCGAGCGCTTCCCGGCCACCGGCCTCGATCAGGTGCAGTTGCCCGCCGGCCCGGTCCGGGTCGCCGGGCAGCAGCGTCCGTGCCGCCCCGGCGGCGATGACCATGACGCTCACCCGGTGGGTCACCACATCGTGCAGTTCGCGGGCGATGCGGGCCCGCTCGTCTCGCACCGCCGTGGCGTACGCGCTGTCGCGTTCGCGGACAGCCCGATCCGCCTGCGCCTGCCAGGCCAGTGCCGTTCGGGCCCGGGACCGCACGGCGACGCCGGCCAGCCACGCGCTGCACACCACCAGAAACGGGACGGCGACGTCGGGCACGGGCAGTCGGCTGCCGCCGGCGAACGGCGTGACGACCGCGATGAGCAACGCCGGTCCCAGCCACGGCCGGCGGGCGTAGGCGGCGCCGGCATAGCCGGCCAGGACCAGGCACACCGCGGCGATCAGCACGACCACGTCCGCTATCGGCAGCGGGAACGTGACCAACAGGCCGAGACCGACCGCGACACACACCGCGGTCGGCCACCGGCGCCGCCAGGCCACCGCCGCGGCGGCCAGCAGGATGCCGAACGGGAACGGGTCGGTGCTCCGGGCCGCGAAGACGACGGTCGCAGCCAGCAGCACCACCGCTGGTGCCGCGTCCGCCGACGTCGGCCCCACGCGCCGGATCAGCCGCGTCACCCGGTCCATCCCGGCGAGCATATGGCTCAGCTGACCCGGCGGACGACCCGCAGCGCCAGGACCACCAGCAGCAGCCCGGCCAGCGTGCCGAACACCGCGGTGTCGAGAGCCTGCAGATGCCAGAACCGGCTCGCGGGGATGTACCAGTCGAGCCGCTGCGCCCCGTGCGCGGCGAGGCAACCGTCCAGGCCGTCCTTGTCCGCGCCACTCGAGCCGGCACACCACTGGGCGGCCCGCGCCGGGCTGACCGCGTCACCCGCGCGATCGACCACGCCGGTCAGGTCCAGCCGCCAGTCCTGGCGCGACACACCGGGCGGCCGAGCGGCGTCCAGCGGATAGACCGCCCGGACCGGGGACAACAGGTGGTATCGCAGCTGTTCCCAGACCAGTCGTACCGGCATGAAGCCGGCGAGCGTGACCACCATCGCGGGCAGCGTCCGGCGCACACAGGTGCCTGCCGCCGCTCCCAGGGCGAAGGCGAACAGCGCGTATGCGGCCGGTGCGATCCCGAGCAGGCCGACCCAGTTCCGCTCGACCGGGCTGATCGCGCCGGAGGTGATGTAGGGGTCGAGGAACCATCGGTCGAGCACGCCGGCCGCCAGGCCGAACACCACGCAGCCGGCCCCCAGCAGGGCCACCTTCGTCCCGAGCCAGCCCAGCCGGCCGGTGCCCTGCGTCCACGCCAGGCGGTGAGTGCCGGATTCGACTTCACCGGCGATCAGCGGGGCGCCCCAGAACAGGCCGGCCAGGGCGGGCGCCAGATTCAGGTACGGCAGCACGTCGAGAAGCGCGGGATACTTCGCGCGCAGGCCCTCGACCAGGTCCCCGCAGCCCTCATCCGGCCGGGCCAGGCAGGTGGTCAACCCGCTCCCGCGCAGATAGGAGACCAGCGGGCCACGCATTGCCAGATAGGCGGAAAACAGGATCGCGATCCCGGCCGCCGCGGCGAGCAGGTGATGGCGGTGCTGACGCCAGGACAGCCAGATCATGCCGTAGCCTCCGCCGCGCCGGCGCCGAGAACGCGCAAGATGAAGTCCTCCAGGCGCTGCCCGGCGCCGAGGAGGTCGGCGACCGCGCCGGCGCGGACGACGGTTCCGCCTTTGACGATCACGAGACGGTCGCAGGCCCGATCGAGCTCGGCGACGTCGTGCGACGAGTGCACCACCGTGATGCCCCGCGCGGCGGTCTCGCCGCGTACGTCATCGAGAAAGGCCCGCCGGGCCAGCGGATCCAACGCCGCCGCCGGTTCGTCGAGCAGCAGCAGCCGCGGCCGTTTCGCCAGGGCCAGCGTCAATGCCGTCTGTGCCTGCTCGCCGCCGGACAACGAGCCCGCCCGCCGGCCCAGGGCGATTCCCAGGCCCTCCAGCCGCTGCACGGCATAGCGCTGGTCCCAGCGGGGGTTCAGCACCGCCCCCATCCGCAGCAGCTCGCCCACCCGGAACCGCCGGTACAACGGCCGGTCCTGGGCCACGAAACCGACGTCGCCGCGAGCGGTCGCCGCCCGCGGTGGCACCCCGAAGACGGTCACCCGCCCGGCGTCCGCCTGGACCAGCCCGACCGCCACGTGCAACAAGGTTGTCTTGCCGGCGCCGTTGGGCCCGACCAGAGCCACGACGCTTCCGGCCGGCACGCTGACGGTCGCGTCGGCCAGGACCCACCGCCTGCCGTACCGTTTCCCGACGTCCAGCGCGGCCACCGCCGGTTCACCGTCACCTGGCCCACTTTCCCGAAAACTCATGGTGACGACGCTAGGCAGCCCGCCCGTCGAAAGCGTCCGCCCGGGACCTGAACCGCATCCACCCGTGGGTGGACCCGCCGCCCCGGCCTCCACCCGCGGTCCGACCCCCGGCCGGACCCGGTGCCGGTCTTGCACCGCACGGCTCAGCCCTCCGGCACCGTAAGGAACACCGGGGTCGCGTCCGCGTCGAGCTCGACCCACCCGGCGTCGAGCCGCAGCCGCCGGTGGTGCCCGAACACGTCCGTCGCCTGCCCGCTGTCGAACGGCCACGGCAGCCGGAGCCGGCGCGACGGACCGGATTCGTCGAGGGGGTCCTCGCTCCCGGCCCAGACGGCGAGGCGGTCGGGCCCGGTGGAGGGGGAGATCCGGAAGACGTGCACGCCGTCCGCGACGTCCAGCGGTACGACGTCACGGGGCCCCGGCCACCTGCCGGGCGAGCAGCTGGTGGACGCGGCCGGTCGGACGGACGGCCGCGATGCGCCCGTCGCGCCAGCCGGCCAGGGCCAGCGTGCCGAACATCAGGTCCATCACGTTGTAGGGGTCGGTGTAGCCGCCGACCACCGGCGCGAGGTTCCAGCACACCAGCGTCCGCACCCCCGCGGACAGGGCGAGGAGCGCGCGCTGAACCAGTTGGCGGCAGGCGACCCGGTCACGCAGGGCGGCGAGCTCGGCCGGTGGGTCGGCCATGAACATCCGCAGTTCGCGGGGCTGCCGGTCGACGTCCTCGTACAGCCGGCGCACGGCACGGCGGTCGGGCGTCTCCACGACCATCTGGCCGGCCAGGTCGGCCGTGCTCATCGCGACGGCCGGCACCTGGGCCGACTCGGCGAAGGCGGCCATCATCGCCTGCTCGAGCGCGGCCAGGGCGTCCGGGAAGTCGAAAAGCATCGGACCGTTGTGCTCGCCAACCACGATCTCCTTCTCGTAGCCGTACGAACGCATCAGGTCGCGCGCCCGCCGCAGGTGGCCCGGCACGTGGCCGGGGTCGTCATAGAGGTGGACGTCGAAGCAGTCGTAGCTGTCACCGGCCGCGCCGGCCACGGTGTCGAAGAACTGCCAGGGCGCGCTGCCGACCGGGCTCGACAACATGTCATAGCCGCACCCGCCGAGCACCACCTTCGCCGTGGCGTCGGCGGCACGTACCTCCCGCGCGAAGATCCGGAGCTGATGGACGTATTCGTCAGCGGTGCCGGCCCACAGCAGGCCGGTGTTGCTGGGTTCGTTGTTGCACTGCCACCAGCCCACCCGGCCACCGAACCGCTCGACCAGTTTCCGCACGAACCGGCGGTAGGCGTCGTCGTCGGTGGCCGGTGACGGCGGCTGAAAGTCTGTCGGCACCTTGGTCGCCCACGGTGAGCTGGAACAGACGGTCACCCACACGTCGTCGGCCGGGTCGAGCTGGGCCAGCAGGGCGTCCACCACCCGCCAGTCGTACTCCCCCGGCTGTGGCTCGACCTGCGCCCAGTAGACATAGACGCGCACCAGGCCCGCGCCGAGCCCCCGCAGCTGAGGCATGAACTCCTCGGGTGGTCCGAACATCCCGTACGAGATGGCCCGCACGATGCCCAGCCGGATCCGATCCTGCATCGTCCTTCAACCTCCGTCGTTTATGCTGTAAACTTTGCGTTTACTATATAAACTTCGAGCGTGGAGGGAAGCTGTTTTCGTGCCGTCTCAGAGCCGTCCGATCCCGCTCATCTGGTCGACGCCGGCCCCGCCGGCCCGCCGGGCGCTCAGCCGCCGGTCGATCGTCACCGCGGCCATCGAGGTCGCCGACGCCCACGGCGCGGCCGCGCTGACCATGGCCGCAGTGGCCGGCCGGCTCGGCGACTACACCTCGATGTCGCTCTACCGCTACGTGCAGAGCAAGGAAGGTCTCATAGACCTCATGCTCGACGCCGCGATCTCCGAGGTGCCGCTGCCCGATCCCGCGCCCGGATGGCGGGCCGCCCTGCGGCAGCTGGGTCTGGACAGCTGGGAGATGGCCCACCGGCACCTCTGGTACGCCCAGCTCGTGCACACCCGGCCGCCGCTCGGCCCGAACACCATGCGCCGCACCGAAGCGGTGCTCCGGCTGCTGGTGGATGCCGGGGCGGACGTCCCCCGGGCTTTGTCCTATCTGGCCCTGCTCGACCGGCACGTTTTCTCCGCCGCGGTCGTCGACGCCGAGGAGCGAAGGATGGCGCACACCTACGGCATCGACAACGCCGCCGACCTGATCGCGGCGATCCGCGAGATCCACCGGTCGGTGACCGATCCAGGCGCCTACCCGCTGCTGTCCGGCTGGATGGCGGCACCCGCCGGTCCCACGACCGAAGAGCAGGTGGTGCAGGCCCTGGACTTCATCCTCGACGGGATGCAGCGGCAGCTGCGCCCCTGAGCAGACCCGGCTCCGGCCGGCCGGGCCCGCTCGAGGGACGGGGTGTCATTCGAAACGCACGTTCCGCGTCGCCGTGATGCGGCCGAGAATCGGCAGACAGGCGGCGATGATGGCGAGCGCGGCGACCAGGCTCGCGCCGAGAACGATGTAGTAGCTGCCGCTCGGCAGCACCAGAGCGTGCCGGCCCGGCGCCAGCGCCCGGGCGATCGGGTACGCGAGCGCGAGCCCGACCCCGGCCGCGACCGCGGTGGCCCCCAGCAGGGGGAGCACGGTCTCCAGCAGCACCGTGCGGTAGAGGACGCCGGTATTCGTGCCGCTGACGCGCAGCAGCGTGAAGGGCCGCTTGCGCTCGACCAGCCCACCGGCGACGGCGACCGCGAGACTGCTTCCGGCGATCAGCATCGTCACCGCGGCGACGATGATCACCACGCGCTGGATCTCGTCGTACAACTTGGCCCGGACATGGCCCACCTCGCCGAAGGTCATCGGCGACTCGAACGGGTCGACGAGCCCGGAGTAGGGGCTCAGCGCGGTCCGGACGCGTTCCAGGGTGGCCGGGCTGTCGGTGCGCACCAGCAGGTCGGACAGGAGGAGCCCGGACGGGTCGGCGACCCGGGCGGGACTGGTCGGCAACGGCAGCTGCCGGTCGAGCGCCGAGACGTTGTCGGTGTAGATGGCCCCGGTGTCGACCAGCACGGTCGGCGCGCCGGCCGGGCAGGTGGCGAGCGCGGGCAGCCGGGCCAGGTCGGCGCAGCGGACCAGCGTGGCCGGGCCCTCGCCGCCGGACGGGTGGTAGAGCGGGATCGCGTCGGTCCCGGGCACCGCGGCGATCGCGTCGAGCACCGGCTTGGCGTCGGCCGGAGCCAGCCCGTATTGCAGCGCCTGCTTGGGGCCGCCTCCGTTGACGAAGCCGACCCGCAGCACGTCGTCGAGCGAGCCGCTGCCGCCCACCTTCTCGGAGGCGACGGCGGCGGGCACGATCGAGGCCAGCGCGGTGCCGATCATCACCGCCAGCACGAGCCCGGAAACCGCGCGGAACGCGGCCCGCGGATTGTCGGCCAGCCGCCGCGCCGCGAGCAGCCCCGAACCGCCGGACGACCATCGCCCGAGCAGCCGGGCCGACATCATCGACAGCCACGGACCGGCGATCAGCAGGCCGAGCATGACCAGGATCAAGCTGCCGACGGCCAGGCCGGGTGAGTTCCGCTGCTTCTCCGGGTCGGCGGTCAGCGGAAAGCAGAAGACGGCGAGGCCGGCGAGCAGCGGGATGATCCGCCAGGCGCGGGGCGCGGGCGGGGTGACCCGACGGGAGACCCCGAGCGGCGAGATGCCGACCCGGCGCAGCGAGATCAGGCCGGCCACCGCCGCCGCGACCGGCACGGCGATCAACGCGACAGCGATGCCCGCGCCGGTCGGGCTGATGGTCTGGGGGAAGAACCGGAAGCCCAGCAACGGAATCCGGACGAGCCCGGGCCGGAGTAGGGCGTAGATGCCGAGGCCGAGCACCGCCCCCGCGGCGGCACCCACAATGGACTCCATCGAGGCGAACAGGCCGATCTGGCGGCGGGTGGCCCCGACCAGGCGCATGGCGGCGTAGCGTTCCTCGCGCCGGGCGGCCGCGATCCGGGTGGCGTTGCCGATCAGCACCATCATCGGTACGAGCAGCGCGACCGTGCCGAGCGCGAAGCCGAACTGGTAGAACTGCGAGGTGCCGAGGCCGCGCGGGGCGGTGTTGACGGCCGGGACGCGGATCGTGCGCGGGAGTGACCGCAGTTCGGCCGCGGGGCGCCCGACGACGACAGCCAGTTCGTCCGGGCCGTCCAGGGCCGCGGCCCCGACCGTACCGGAAAGCGTGCCCGGGAATCGGGCGCCGAGAAGGTTTTCCGGGGTTCCGGCGAGAAGCTTGGCCAGGGCCGGAGACGCGTAGTACTGCCCGGCGGCCGGCAGGTGCGCGAGGCCGGGCATCGTCGGCGCGCCGGCGGCGAGGGTGGCGACGTCGAGGCGTTCGATCGTGGCGCCGTCGTAGTAGTCCTGGCTGTAGTTCCACAGTAGAGAGCCGGTGTCCGAGGCGGATGAGGTGCATTCCCAGCATGGCCGGTCGACGGTCGACGAGTAGGCCTGGAACATCGCGAGCACCGACAGCAGCAGCCCGACTCCGACGCCGACCGCGAGGGTGGTGACCAGCAGCCGGACCAGTCCCTCGCGGCCGCTGCGCAGGGTCAGATGGAATCCGAGGCGGAACATCAGACCTCCACCCGTTTCACTCCGGCCAGAACCTCGCCGTCGCGCACCGTCACGCGCCGGTCGGCGTGCGCGGCGACCCGGGCGTCGTGAGTGACCAGCACGACCGTGGCGTCCACGGCGCGAACCGTGTCGACGAGCAGATCCATCACGTTCTCGCCGGTCAGCGAGTCGAGAGCGCCGGTCGGCTCGTCGGCGAACAGCACCGACGGCCCGGTCACCAGCGCGCGCCCGACGGCGACCCGCTGAGCCTGGCCGCCCGAGAGCTCACCCATGCGCCGAGTTTCCAGACCATCGAGTCCCAGGCGGGCGAACCACTCGCCCGCTTTCCCGTACGCCGTGCGCCGCCGGACACCGTCCAACAGCAACGGCAGCGCGATGTTGTCGACCGCGGTGAGCTCCGGCACCAACTGTCCGAACTGGAACACGAAGCCGAACGCCGTACGCCGCAACGCCGTCCGCTCCCGGTCCCCCATCGTGTCGACCCGCCGCCCGTCGAACCACACCTCGCCCGAGTCCGGCGTGAAGATGCCGGCCAGGCAGTGCAGCAGCGTCGACTTGCCGGAGCCACTGGGGCCCATCACGGCCAGGATCTCGCCGCGCTCGACGTCCAGGCTCGCGCCCCGCAACGCCGGGGTCGAGCCGAACGCCTTGGTCAGACGGTCCGCCTTGAGGAAGGTCATTTGCCCAGCTCCTTTCGCAACTGGTCGAGCCGGGCGACGGTGACGTCGATCCACCGCAGGTCGGCCTCGAGATGAAACAGTCCGTAGTCGGCGAGAAGCGTGCGGTCGAGCGGGCCCGCCTTGCGCATCGCGGTCAGCTCGTGCATGCGTTCCAGGTGGGCCTGCCGCTGGGCTTCGAGATGCTCGGCCGCCGCGCGACCGGAGAGCAGGGCCAGCACCACCTTGACGTAGAGGGTGGCCTGCAGCATCGGCTCGGGCTTCTCCGGCTCGGCCAGCCACTGCTCGACCTGGGTGACCCCGGCCGCAGTGATGACGAACCGCTTGCGGTCGGGGCCTTCGCCCGGTTCGGCCCCGAGCACCTGAATCTGCCCGTCCCGTTCGAGGCGGGACAGGGTGCCGTAGAGGTGGCCGAACGACAGCGGGCGGCCGCTGACCGCGAAGTAGTGGTCGTATTCGCGCTTGAGCTCGTAGCCATGGCTCGGTTCGGGCTCGAGCAGCGCCAGGATCGTCGAGGGAACATTCACGCGGCGTACGCTACGCCGACCTATTACCCGAGAGAATACCCTGAGAGAATACCTCAGGGTATTCTCAGGGTCGGGAGGCGGACGACCGCGGGCAACGGGCGCACCGCCTGCACCTCGACCACCGGCACCATCGCCGACTGCGACGCCGCCATCAACGCCCTCGGGCTGACCCAGCGGGCGACCTACCAGCCGGCGAACCGCTACCTACGGTTCCAGCTGACCGAGACCGCCCTCTACGCGGCACTCGCGATCATGATCGCCGCGCTGGGCGCCCGGCGGATCCGCCGGATCGACCTGACGTGACCCTCACCCCTGATCGTGGCTCAGACGCCGTCGAATTTGTTCAGGCTGGCACCGAGGACCTTGAGGCTGCTCGCACAGTCGGACTGGCTGGGGCTGCCGGCCCGCAACGCGGTCAGGACCGCGTCGATCTGGTCGTCGAGCTGATGCCACTTCGCCGGATCCCGCGGTTTGAGGCCGGCCTCGGCGTCGTCCCACGCCACCTCGAGGTCCTTGACCCGGCTCTTCCCACCGGCAAGGTCGTTCTTCGCGACCTTCCCCTGGACATCGCCGACGATCACGGCGAATCGCGTCAGGTCACCGAGCCGGGTCGTCGGGTGAGGCTTCCTCACCGCGACGGTGCCGGCCTGCTTTCCGTTCCCGGCGGTCGCCTGGACCGTGGGCGCCGCCTCCGTGCTGTCGGCGGCGCGGTTGGAGGCGCTCAGCCCCCAGCCGACCCCCGCGACCACCAGGATGCCGGCCGCCGCCCACGCGAGGTCGTGGCGGTTGCCGCCGGCCGGCCGACTTCCCTTGGCCATCACACCGTGCCGGGTGACCAGAATCTGCTCACGGGCCACCAACACCAGAATCACGGCGAAAAACAGCAGGCTCGTCCGGCTCGCCCCCAGCGCCAGACCACCGAAATCCTTGTCCTGGGTGAGAAGGTCACCCATCGAGGCCCCCAAGGGCCGGGTGAGGACGTACGCGATCCAGAACGTCAACACCTGACCCGCACCGAACACGTAGGCAACCCACGTAGCCGCGATCAGCCCACCGAAGATCAGTACGCCGTTGCGGAACCCGAGACTCAACGCCTCCGTGGCGAGGTCCCCCGCGGCCGTGCCGAGCGCGAACGTCGTGAGGATCGCGCCCCAGTAGAACGCCTCCCGCCGCGGCGTGTCGATCGACGCGATCGCCAGCGTGCCCTCCTGCCGATACCAGACCACGAACACCACGGCGAGCACGACCGCGAACACCACCGTGCTGAGGTACAGGCTGACGCCCAGCGTGTCGGTGAAGAAGTCGGTGATCTGCGTACCGACGATGCTCACCAGCACCACACACAACCAGTAGATCCACGGCGTATACCTGCGTGTCCGGAACTGAACCACCAGCGCCGCGACCAGCACGGCCGCCATCACACCGTCGGTGACCACCGGCCCCAGCCCGACGTTCACCGTCAGATAGTCGGAGAACGTCTCCCCGATCGTCGTGGACAGCACCTTGATGACCCAGAACGTCGCGGTGATCGCGGGAACCTTGGTCAACCACGTACGCGAGCGTTCCGCCACGGCGCCATAAGCCACCGACATGAAAGTCCTCCATGGGGATTCCGAGATTGTCAGGGCGGAACTATCGGGCACCGTTGCTTAACGCTTGCTGAAACGCCCTTTCGAGTGGAACCGCCGGGAACGGCCACCGGATCCGGCACTTTCAGCATTTCCTTGGGAACGCCCCCGTAGCTTGCAGCGGGTGCGTCCCTCTCCCGAGCGCTCTGAAGAAACCCGGCGAACGGGCCGGCCGACCCTCGGTTTTCGGCTCCGGCCGGTTCGCCCGGCCGTCGCAGCGGGACTGGTCGCCGGCGCTCTGAGTCTCGTCTGGGCGCTGTGGCTGGCCAGGGACGCGGGCGACCTCGCCGCCCAATACGCCTGGACCGACTTCGTACGCCACCACCCCGGATCGGCCTACAACCTGTCCTGGTACGGCGGCATCCACCCAGCCTCCTACAGCGTTCTCTCGCCCTACCTGATGGCCTGGCTCGGCGTACGCACCACCGGCGTGCTCGCCTGCACGGTCAGCGCCGTCCTCGGCGGCCGGCTGCTGAGTCGGGCCGGCGTCCACCGCCCCCTGCCACCCGCGCTCTGCCTGTCGGTAGCGGTCTGGTGCAACCTCGCCGCCGGCCGCGTCACCTACCTGCTCGGCCTGACGTTCGCCCTGGCGGCCGCCTACCTCGCGACCCGGCGGACCGTGGTCGCCGCCGTCCTGGGCACGGTGGCGACGCTGTGCAGCCCGGTCGCCGGCCTGTTCATCGAGGTCCTGGCGGCCGCGTTCTTTCTCGTCGGACAGCGCCGGCGGGCCTACCTGCTCGCCGCCGGACCACCGGTCGTCGTCGCAGCGACCACACTGCTGTTTCCCTTCTCCGGCATACAACCGTTTCCCTGGTACTCCGCCCTCGTCACCGCGGCGGCCGCGACGGCGGTCGCCCGGCTCACTCCCCCGGCCTGGCGGACCGTACGGGCCGGCGCCTGGGTGTACGCCGCCGGCGTCGCCCTGTGCTGGGTGCTACCCACCCCGATCGGCAGCAACGTCGAACGACTCGCCCTCCTGGGCTGCGGCACGGTCCTGATCTGCGCCGCCATGACCGGCGAACCACGAACCCGAAAGACGATCGCGACGTACGCGGCCGCCGCCGCCCTCATCATCTGGACCACCGCGCAACCGGCCGCCGACCTCTTCCACACCGCGCCGGTAGACGCCACCGTCGCCGACGCCCCGGCCCTGATCGCCGAACTTCACCGGTTGCACGCCGAACAGGGGCGGGTCGAGGTCGTGCCGCTGCGCACCCACTGGGAAGCCTCCGGCCTGGCCCCCGACCTCGACCTCGCCCGCGGCTGGAACCGGCAGGCCGACGTGCAACGCAACCCGCTCTTCTACGGCGGGACCCTGACCGCCGCCTCCTACCGGACGTGGCTGCGCGACTGGAGCGTCGGCTACGTCGTACTGCCCGGAGCCGAGCTGGACAGCGCCGGCCTCGCCGAGGCCCGGATCGTCACCGCCGGACCGCCCTGGCTGTCCCCGGTCTGGCAGGACGCCGACTGGCGGATCTACCGGGTGGCCGGGCCCGACCCGCTCGCGTCCGCACCCGCCACCGTCACCTACGCCGGACCGGCCGCGCTCACCGTCCACCTCCCCGGCCCGGGCTCGGCCCTGCTGCGCGTCGCCTGGTCGCCGTGGCTGGCCATCGACGGCGTCGACAACGACACCACCCCGCGCCCCTGCCTGCGCCGAAACGGCACCTGGACCGAACTGTCCGCCCCGCTCGCCGGCACCTACACGGTCGAGGCCCGCTACACCCTCGACCGCGGCACCCCGTGCCCGGCCCACGACTCCTAGCGCTCCGCGCCCGCGATCCGGCCGGCCGGGTCAGCCGGTCTGTTCCGGTGCTGGACCCGAGAACGTGCAGAGAACCGGATCGGCCAACTGCAGGGGCGTACGGTCCGTGAGGGTGGCCTGCTCCGCGGTGAGGGCGCCGACTGCCTGGAGGCGTCCGACCACTTCGCCGCGGCGCGCGAGCGCGCGGTCGGGGTGGCACAGCGGATCGTCGTAGCTGGGTGCTTTCAACAGACCGGCGAGCAGGGCGGCCTGGCCCCACGTAAGGTCCTGAGCCGCGACGTCGAAGTAGCCGTGGGCGGCGGCACCGGCCCCGTAGTAGCCGTGGCCGAAGTATTCGGCGTTGAGGTACATCAGCAGGATCTCTGTCTTGGGGTAGGCGCGATCGAGTTTGATCGCCAGGGCGGCCTGCTCCGCCTGGTCGAGCGGGCTCCGGCGTCCGCCGGTGTAGAGCAGCTTGGCCAGCTGGACCTCGATCGTCGAGCCGCCGGCGTCCCGGCCTTCGAATGCTCCGGCGGCCGCCCGGGCCAGCGCTTGCGGGTCCAGGCCGCGATGCTGGTAGAACCGGGTGTCCTCGGTCGCGAGAACCGCGACGGCCAGGCGCGACGGCAGCTCGGCAAGCGGCGGACCGGCGGTGTGATGATCGGCGATCCAGTCCTGGGCGCGGATCTCGGCACTGCCGGCCGACGGCGTCATCGTCATCAATGTCACGGCACCGAGCAGCACCGCGGCGAGCGCTCCGGCGGCAACGCGGCCGGCCAGGCGGATACGCTGCGCCCGCTGCGTTGTCTGGCCGCGCTCACCTCCCATGCGTCGAGGCTACCCAGACCGTCACCCACGCCGGCGGCCATCGACATGGGTGACCGCCTCGAGGTAGAGGGAATGTCACAGCGTGCGGAGCGCCTCCGTCGGTGAGAGGCGGGCGGCGCGCAGTGCGGGATACAACCCCGCGACTCCCCCGATCACCGCCGCCGCGGCCAAGCCGGCCCCCAGCGCGTACGCGGGAACCAGGGTCTGCCACCCGCGCGCGGCCGCCATCGCGTAGGTGACCGCCGTGCCCAGAACCACCCCGGTCAGACCACCGGCCGCGCCCAACAGGAGCGACTCGACCAGGAACTGGGCGCCGACGTGCCCCCGGGTGGCGCCGAGCGCCCGCCGCAGGCCGATCTCGCCGCGGCGTTCCAGGACCGAGATGACCAGCACGTTCGCGATGCCGATGCCGCCGACCAGCAGCGCCACCCCGCCCAGGCCGAGCAGCAGCAGGGTGGTCCCGCCGGTCACGGCCAGCCTCGCGGTCAGCGCCTCGGACGGGCGGCTCACGGCGACCTCCTCCGGGTGTTCCGGGTCGGCCGCGCGGGCCAGCATGCCCGCGACCTCCGCGGTGCGCTCGGTCTCGGCGCGTACGAAGATCCGGGTGGGGTTGCCCTGATAGCCGAAGTCCCGGGTGGCGACGGGCGCGCCGATGAAGGCCGCGGTGTCCAGCTCCGGCGCCAGGTCCACCGGGGCCATCACGCCGACCACGGTGTACCAGCGGTCGCCGACATAGACGCGCGGACGGTCGGTGACGTTGTCGATGCCGAGGACCGCCGCGGCGTAGTGGCCGAGCACGATCGCGGGATAGCGGATGAGCGCGGCGTCCAGGAACCGGCCGTGCGCCAGCGTGCCATCGAGCGTCGCCAGCAGAGTCGGGTCGGTGACGCGCACCGACAGGCCCCCGGTGCGCCCGCTCGGAATCCGGTCGCTTCGATACACCTGGACCGGAAGGGTCGCGGTGGCCGCGGCGGAAAGCACTCCTTGCGTACGCGCCGCCGCCGGGCCTGCCGTCTCCGGCAGTTCCGCCTCCGCACCCCGGAGAGTCTTGCCGTTGGAGACGGTCAGCAGGTTGGTGCCGACCCGGTCGATCCGGGCGATCACGTCGGCCTGGCTGGACCGGGTCACGCCGAGCACGGCGACCATGGCCGCGATGCCGATGGCGACGCCGAGCACCGAGAGCGCGGCGCGGCCCGGCCGGGACCGGAGGCCCACCGTGCTGACCGGCAGCAGGTCGGCCGGGCGCAGGCGGGACCTCATCGCGCCTCCCCGACGACCAGGCCGTCGCGAAGCTCGACACGGCGGGACATGGCCCCGGCCACCCGCTCGTCGTGCGTGATCACGACGATCGTGACGCCGTCGGCGTTGAGCTCGTGCAGCAGCGCGACGACGCCCTGCCCGGCGACCGAGTCCAGGTTGCCGGTGGGCTCGTCGGCCAGCACCACGGCGGGCCGGCCGACCAGGGCGCGGGCGATCGCGACCCGCTGGCGCTCGCCGCCGGAGAGGTGCGCGGTGGGGAAGCCGGCGCGATGGGCGAGGCCGACCCGCTCCAGGGCCTCCGCGGCGGCCCGGCGGCGCTCGGAGCCCGGCACGCCGCGGTAGAGCAGGCCGGTCGCCACGTTCTCGGCCGCGCTGAGCCGGTCGAGCAGCATGAACTGCTGGAAGACCACGCCGAGCCGGTGCGCGCGGACGCCGGACAGCTGCCGGTCCCGCAGCCTCTCGACGGCGTGGCCGGTGATGCGTACCGAACCCGCGGACGGGCGGTCCAGGCCGGCGGCGAGATTGAGCAGCGTGGTCTTGCCGGAGCCGGACGGTCCGACGACGGCGACCAGCTCGCCCTGCCGTACGGTCAGGTTGATGCCGCGAAGGGACTCCACCGGCGGGGTGCCGGGGTAGACCTTGCGCACGTCGACGAGTTCCAGGACGGCGTTCATGCGGCCGGCACCTCCACGGACTGGCCCGCGCTGAGGCCGCTGACGATCTCGACCTGGCCGGTGCTCTCGTCGAACCGGCCCGGCTCGACCGGGACGAGGCCGCCGCCGGCCAACCGCACCTGGTAGCCGCCGCCCGGCCGCGCGAGGAGGGCGGCGATCGGGGCGAGCAGCACGTTCGCGCGGGTGCCGGTGGTGACGTCGACCGTCACCGGGGCCTGGTCCAGGGTGAAACCGCCGGGCACCCGCAGCGTGACGGTGACCGGGACGGTCGCCGCGTCCGGGTCGGCGGGCTGGTCGGGCGAGTCGCCGGCGGACGCGGTCGCCACCTGGCCGATCATGGTGACCCGGCCCGGGATCGGTTCGGTGTCGGGCAGCGCGACCTCGACCCGGTCACCGACGTGCATCTCGCCGCCCTGGGAGGTGTCGACCTGGGCCACCACCGCGCGGTCGGTCGACGTTCCGGCGAGCACGGCCGATCCGGGGGCGACCGTTCCACCGACGCGGGCCGGTGTCGCGGTGACTCGCAGCGGCGTGGGCAGGAAGACGATCTGGCCCCGCGTGAGCCGGCCGGTGCGCTGGTAGGACGGGCGCCCCCACGACGCCTCCCAGCGCCGGATCGCGGCGGCGGTGGCGGCGCTGAAGTGCCGGTCCACGGTGATCCGGTGGTGCGGGTCGAGACCGAGGGCGACCAGGTTGGTCTCGAGCTGGCGCACGTCGGGACCGTTGCTCATCCCGTACGCGAAATCTCGGTAGACCGGGACGGCACCCAGCAGGAGGCGTACCGGAGCGTCGGAGACACGGTAGAGGATGCCGCCGCGGCCGACCGCGGCGCCGGCCGGCGGCCCCCCGGGGGGCCCCCCCGGGCCCCCCCGGTGGTCGACCGGGTTAGAAACCGGGTTCAGGGGCGTGGCGCGGCGCTGCACGGGGTGGGGGTGCGG
>NZ_JBFBAD010000096.1:27824-37673 GCF_040682075.1 Actinoplanes sp. NPDC051411
CCGTGGGGGCTTCGGGGTGCGTGGCTGCTCGGGTTCGGGTGGCCGCGGGGGCGCCCCGCGCCCCCGGCCGGCGGCACCGCGGTGAGCACACCGGGCTCACCCAGGTGATCGACCGTGTACGAACCGGTGTACTGGAGCGTGCCGCTGAGCTGCACGGTCTGGGTGAGCGTGCCGCGGGCCACGGTGGCGGTTCCGTTGGAGACCCCGGCCGGCGGCGGATCGGCGGCCCGCGGCTCGTCGCGGGCGGCGTAGGCCACCCCGGCGACCAGCGGCGCGGTCACCGCGATCGCGAGCACGGTCACCGCACCGCGCCGCCGGGTCATTTCTTGCCCCCGCTCTTCTCACCGCTGCCGCCGGTGATCTTGACGTCTCCGCTCCAGATGCTCTTGCAGGCCTGGTCGATCCGGTTCCGCAGCTGCCCGGGCATGCCGTGGGCGATCGAGGTGCCGGTGACGTCGAACTCGCCGGCCTGGTTCGGGTCGGGGAAGTCGGGGACCCCGTGTGCGCGGACGCACTTCGCGTATTCGCCGAGTTTGCGCAGGTCGTCGGCCGTGAGTTGCTGTTTGGGGCGGAACGCGTTCGGCGGGTACCGATCCTCGATCGACTGACACGCGTCGATGATCGACTGGTGGGTCCGGAGATCGTCCTTCCAGTTGTAGCCGCCTACGGGCGGAAACTGGAGATACCCGTCCTGGGTGAGCTGGGCGTCGGGCATGCGGGTCAGGCCGTGGGTGCGCAGGCACTGGACCCATTGCTGGCCTTGGGCCAGCAGTTGCTGGCGGCTCGCGGAGGCGGACGCCGACGGGTTCGGCGAGCCGGCCGGATCGGCACCGCTGCAACCGGCGGCGCCGACCGCGACGAGCGCGGTGAGAAGCACTGTGGACGTTGTCTTCCTCATGCCGACACAGTCGCGTCCGCGGCGGCCCGACTCGTCACACCACGGTCGGGACTTCGGGCGCGGACGGTATCGCGGATGTAGTACCTGAGTCTGACGCCACCGGCGTCCCCGCTTCCTACGATGGGCGCATGTCCCGGTTCGCGCGGCGCCCACTGCTGACCGACGCCGCCCTGGCCATGGCCCTGCTGGCGCTGACCCTGACCCCGGGCCTGCTCGGGGCCGCGCTGCAGCCGCGGAAACCGGGCGACCCGACCACCTTTCTGAGAGCGGCCGGCGTCCCGTCGGACTCCGGCTGGTGGCTGTTCTCCGGCCTGGTTCTCGCCGGCCTGCTGTTCCGGCGGCAGTGGCCGGTCCCGGCACTGGCGCTCGTCGCAGCCGGCACGGTCGGCCATCTGGGGATCCAGACGAAATTCCAGCTGCTCGACCTGGCCCTTCCGCTGGCGCTCTACACGGTTGCGGCGACCGCGCAGCGCCGGCACGCCGCGCTCGGCATGCTGGCGCTGACCATGCTCCTGACCTACCTCGGAATGCTCGCCGGCCGGATAAGTGTCCAAGACCTGCAGAACGCCGCGGTGGCCGCGAAACAGGCGCAGCTCCAGGCCCAGGGTGGGAAAGATCCCGACGTCAAGGTCGTAGCGGGGCAGAGCTCGATCGTCTCGGTCGACGTCCTCATCGACACCAGCCAGTCGGTACTGGAGATGTGGCTGCTGTCGGTCGCGGCGTTCGCGATCGGCGACGGCATCCGCAGCCGCCGCGCGCATCTGGCCACCGTCGAGCAGCGCACCGCCGACCTGGCTCGCGAGGAGCGGCAGCGGGCGGCCCTCGCGGTCGCCGCCGAGCGCACCCGGATCACCCGCGAGCTGCACGACGTCGTCGCCCACGGCATGTCGGTGATGGTGGTGCAGGCCCAGGGCGCACAGGCGGCGCTGGAGCGACACCCCGACCGCGCCGCCGACGCGCTGCGACACGTGATCGACATCGGCCGGTCGTCGCTGGCCGAGATGCGCCGGCTGCTCGCCGCCGGGCGGCCCGACTCGGACGACAGCGCACGGCTCAGCCCGCTGCCGGGCATCGGCGCCGTGCCGGCCCTGATCGACGACCTGCGCCTGGCCGGCATGCCGATCGAGCTGGTGATCGAGGGTGTGCCCAACGCGGTGCCGGCGGCGGTCGACCTGTCCGCATACCGGATCGTGCAGGAGGCGCTCACCAACACCCTCAAACACGCGGGCACCGGCGCGAGAGCGCGCGTCCTGCTCGATTTCCACCCCGATCGCGTACGGGTGGAGGTCACCGACGACGGCAAGGGCGTCGCCGGCGGCGAGGACGGGCACGGGAGCGGACTGCGCGGCATCGCGGAGCGCGTCGCGCTGGTCGGCGGCGAGCTGGAAGCCGGCCGCGGTGACGACGGCTCCGGGTTCCGCCTGGCCGCGATGCTCCCGCTCACGGCCGACCTGGCCCGACCATGACCGTGCGGGTCGTGCTCGTCGACGACCAGACCCTGGTCCGCACCGGGTTCAAGCTCGTCCTCGACGAGACCGCCGACATCGAGGTCGTGGGCGAGGCCGCGAACGGCTCCGAGGCCCTCGACGTGGTCGCCGGCACCCGGCCCGACGTGGTGCTGATGGACGTACGCATGCCCGGGCTGAACGGCATCGAGGCCACCCGCCGCATCCGCTCGGGCCCGCACCCCGCCAAGGTCATCATCCTGACCACCTTCGACCTCGACGAGTACGTCCTCGCCGGCCTGCGCGCCGGCGCGAGCGGCTTCCTCCTCAAGGACGCACTCGCCGCCGACCTCATCTCCGCCGTACGGGTCGTCGTCTCCGGCGAGGCCGTCGCGGCACCCAGCGTGACCCGCCGCCTGTTCGCGCACTACCTGGGCCAGGCGCCCGCCCCGCCTTCGGCCGACGAACGGCTGGCCGCCCTCACCGGCCGCGAGCGGGAGATCCTGACGCTGATCACCCGGGGCCTGTCCAACGCCGAGATCGCCGGGGCGCTCACCCTGGCCGAGAGCACGGTGAAGACCCACCTGAGCCGCATCCTCGCCAAACTCGGACTGCGCGACCGCGTCCAGGCCGTGATCCTGGGCTACGAGTGCGGCCTGGCCCGCACAGACCGATAGCGCGGTTCAACGGGGCCGGACACCGCTCGCCTATCGGCGGCCGAGCGGCTGTGATCAGTCGGTTCCGGTTCGGCAGGCCGGGATGGCGATCGCCGGAGTCCGCGGTCTGGCGCCTATTCGAAGCGAGCTGTCTGCAAGGAGGTGAGTCGGCTGAGTAGCGGCAGCGCGGTGGCGGCGGACAGGGCGACGGCGATGAGGATTCCGCTGCCGAGGGCGGCCCAGTAGGTGGGGTCGGGGGGTTTCCAGGTGGTGTGGTTGGCTTCGATGACGATGGCGGCCAGCGCGAGTCCGAGCCCGGCGCTGGTCAGGGCGATGGTCAGCAGGGGTGCGGTGGTTTCGGCCAGGACGACCCGGCGGAGGTTGGCGGGTTGGGCACCGGCCAGCCGGAGCAGGGTGAAGGGTCGTTTGCGCTCGACGAGGCCGCCGGCGATGGCGACGGCGAGGCTGCAGCCGGCGATCAGCAGTGTCAGAGCGAGCGCGACCGTGACGAGTCGTTGCAGCTGGATGAGTCGGTGGTTGAGTTCGGCGTTGGCGTCGGCGGTCGTGTCGACGGCTGCCTGACCTTCGCCCACTGCGGCGGAGATAGCGGTGCGGGCCGTTTCCAGGGTGGTGGTACGACCGTCGGTGGCGACGCTGAGCGCGGCCAGCGGCAGGCTGTCGAGCCTCGCCGACGGTACTGGGTGGGTCAGCGTGCGGAAGGGCTTATCGGTCACGCCGAGCAGATGCAGGTCGACGGCGACGACGGCGCTCGGGTCGGGGCACGCGGCCACTCCGGTCGCGTTCAGGTCGGCGCAGGTCAGCAGGGCGGATGCGGGCGTCTCGTGCGGTTGGGCCTGGGCCGTTGTCCAGTTTTCCGGTGCCCGGCGGATCGCGGTGATGTGTGTGATGCCGGGAGTGGTGCGTAGCCGGGCCAGGAGTGCCGCGGCGGCGGCGGGGCGGATGCCGGTGGCCTGCCGTCCGCCGAGCAGGGCCGTCACCGTTCCTGGAGGCAGCGGGATGCTTTTGGTGCTCTGGCCGGTCATGACGCTGGGCAGCACACCGCAGATCAGGCTGGCGGTGAAGACGGCGAGCACGAGGCCGCTGATGGACCGGAAGCCGGCGGCCGGGTTGTTCTGCAGGCGCCGACCGGCGAGCAGGGCGGTGGTGCCGCGCAACTTGAGCATGGTCGTGCCGACGAGGATGGTCAGCCACGGGCCGAGGGTCATGATCCCGGCGATGACGACCAGGAAGGTGGCCGATACCCCGACCATGCTGGATTGGCTGCCGTGGTCGCCGACCGAGACCGGCAAGGCGATGGCGAAACCGGTCAGGCCGGCGCCGAGGGGAATGAGGCGGCGCCAGGTCGGCCGGGGCCGGGGTGTCTGCCTGGTCACCCCCAGCGGGGAGATCCGTACGCGACGCAGCGACAGCTCCGCGGCCATGATCGACAGGGCGGGCACGCCAAGGAGGATGATCAGCGCGGGGACGGCGTACAGCCGCAGGTCGGAGGGGAAGAAGGTGTTGCCGTCGAAGGGGATTCGGGCCACGGACGGGCGGACGACGGCGAACACGGCGATGCCGAGCACGGTGCCACACACGGCGGCCAGGCCGGCTTCGATCGCGGCCAGCGCGGCGGCCTGGCCGGGCGTGACGCCGACCAGTCGCAGCGCGGCCAGCCGTTGTTCCCGGCGGGCGGCGGCCAGACGAGTCGCGGCCGAGATGAAGACGACCACGGGCAGGATCAGTGCGATGATGCCGAGGGTCAGCATGATCCGGAGGAACTCGTTGTACCCGTGCCGGACCGGGGCGCCCTCGATGCTGCGTACCTCCTGGACGCCGGTGAAGGCCCGCATCGAGGCCGGATCGTGCCCGACCACGACCATCAACTGCTGCGGCCCGGCAAGCGCGGCGTCACCGATCGTTTCGATCGGCCGGCCGGGGAACCGTTGGGCCAGCATGTCGGCGGGGGTGTCGGAGATCAGCCGGGCCAGGGCTGGGGAGACCGCGTACTGGCCTGGTCCGGGAATCCGGGACAGGCCCGGCGGCACGGGCGCCCGGGGGCCCTCGGCGGCCACGTCGACGCGGATCATCTCCTGCTTGCCGTAGTGGTCCGTGGCCCGCAAGAACAGCAGAGGATCAGTGGTCGATTCGTTTTGCACGGGCCGGGCGTTGTGCGCTCCGGTGGCCAGCCATCCGGCCCGGAGGTCGTGGGCGTGCAGGGCGGGAAAGGCGACGGCGCTGAACAGCAGCAACGCCACACCGAGCGCGACTCCGAACGCGGTGACTACAAGCCGGACAAGAGCCTCTCGGCCGCCACCCAGGATCAGCCGTGCCGCCAGGCGGATCATGACGGCACGAGGGTGTCGGCGCGTCCGTCGCGGACGACGACCTCACGGTCGGCGCAGGCGGCCACCCGCGCCTCGTGGGTGACCAGAACTACGGCCGCTCCTTGGTCGCGGGCCGCGTCGACCAGCATGTCCATGACCCGCTGCCCGGACAGCGAGTCCAGGGATCCGGTCGGCTCGTCGGCGAACACGATGTCGGGCCGGGACACCAGGGCCCGCGCTACGGCCACCCGTTGCGCCTGCCCACCCGACAACTCACCGGGCAGACGTGCCAGTAGCCCCGTCAGCTCCAGCCGATCGAGCAGTTCCTCGGCCCGCAGGCGGGCGGGCGAGCGGCGGACACCGGCCAGAATCAGCGGCAGCATGACGTTCTCGACGGCCGGTAACTCGGGTACGAGTTGACCGAACTGGAAGACGAATCCGAAGCGGTCCCGGCGCAGCAGTGTGCGGGCCCGTTCGCTCAACCGGTCGATACGTTGCCCTTCGAAACGCACCTCCCCGGCGTCCGGGCGCAGGATCCCGGCCAGACAATGCAGCAGGGTGGTCTTGCCGGACCCGCTGGGTCCCATGACCGCCACCACTTCACCGGCGCTCACGGCGATATCGGCGCCGCGCAGCGCCGCAGTGGCGCCGAACGATTTGGTGACCGCATGAGCAGTCAGGAGAGCATCGGTCATCGGGCGACCTCCTCGGCGATCTGGTCCAGGCGGGCGGCGGTCAGGTCGATCCAGCGCAGATCTGCTTCCAGGTGGAACAGGCCGTACTCGGCGGCCAGCGATTCGGTCAGCCGACGGCTTCGACGCAATCCGTTGAGCTCCCGCATCCGGTCCAGGTGGGCGGCGCGCTGCCGGTCGAGATAGGCGGCGGCCGGACGGCCGGAGGACACCGCGAGCACCACCTTGGTGAACAGCACCGGCTGCAGCTGAGGCTGTGGCGGCTCGACCCGGTCGAGCCAGTCTTCGAGTGCGGTCACACCCGAGGCGGTGATCGCGTAGCGCTTGCGCTCCGGTCCGGCGCCGGGCTCGGTGCCTTCGGTGAGCACGAGGCCGTCGCGTTGCAGCCGGCTCAAGGTGCCGTAGACCTGCCCGAACGACAGTGGCCGGTCGTGGCCGAACAGGGTGTCGTACTCCCGTTTCAGCTCGTAGCCGTGGCTGGGCTGAGGCTCCAACAGGCCGAGCAGCGTGGTCGAGACGGTCATGACGAGAAAGTACGCTGAGCGTATACGCGCATGGAATACCTCCGGGGGTCATCGGGGGAACACGGCCGGGCAATGGGTGTCCGGAGCCGGCGTGATCAGGTCGGTGAGGTAACGGTCGACCGCCGAGCGGACACAGTCGGTCTCCTCGTAATCGACGTGCGAGGTGCCGTCGTAGGTCAGCAGGATCGCGCTCGGCCCGATCTGTGCGGCAGCACGACGGGCGCCGGGGTAGGGAGTCGCGACGTCGTACCGGCTGTTGACCATGAGGATCGACGGCGCCCCGCGCACGACCAGCGTGTGCTGCGGATCGGCGACCGGGTGCGGCCAGCCAAGACATCCGGTCACATCTTTGAACCCGGTGGTGGAAAGGTGCGTGTGCGGGGCGCTCCGCGCCATCGCCCGGCGCAGCGTCCGCAGGTCGGCGAGGCTCGAGATGTCCCATTGGTGGTCCTCACAGACCATGGCGGTCTTGGCGGCCTCCTCCGACGGGGACGACGTCGCGCTCATCGGCCGGGCCACCGTTGCCGGGCCGGCGGTGGCGGTGGCGGTGACAGCGGGCTCGTTCAGGACGGCGAGCAGGTTCTGCGCCAGATCGGGCCACTTCGCGATGCCGCCGAGCTCACCGCGGATGAAGTCGATCAGGATCTGGGGAGTGATGGCGTTGCCCGGGAAACCCGGCACCGAGATCGTGCCCTCTTGCGCCCGGGCATACAGCCGATCCAGCACGCTCTGCGCGTCGCGCGGGTACAGGGCGCAGGCCGGGGTGCGCCCGCACCAGCGAGCGAACTGTCCGTAGGACTGCTCCTGCGCCTGGCTCAACCGGGTCACCCATGTCAGGGCGCCGACGCTGTGGTCCTCGTTGCTGTCAAGCGCCATCGCACGGATGCGGTGCGGGAACAGCTCGGCGTACTGCTCGCCGATCAGGGTGCCGTAGGAGATGCTGAAGAAGGTCAGTTCGTCCTCGCCGAGCGCCGCGCGGAAAGCGTTCAGGTCACGGGCATTGCTGGTCGAGTCGAGGTGGTCGTACAGCGGGCCGGTGTCAGCCCGGCAACTTGCGCGTAGCTCCTCGTTGTAGGTCTTCAGCACGTCGAGTTCGGGCTCAGTAGTCGGGAACAGCGATGCCGGATGGTCGAGCAGCGCGCTGTCACACCGAACCGGGTGACTCTGCCCGACCCCGCGCGGATCCCAGCTGACCAGGTCGAAACGGGCCAGCAGCCCGGCGGAGAGATCGGCGGCACCCTGCTCGACGAAATCGAGGCCGGAACCACCCGGGCCGCCCGGGTCGACCACCAGGGAACCGATACGCCGGGCGGGATCGGACGCCCGGTGCCGGACGACGGCCAAGCCGACGGAGGCGCCGGCCGGGTGCCGCCAGTCGACGGGAACCCGCAAGGTGGCGCAGTCGAAGCCTGCCGCGCCGGCACACGGGTGCCAACGGAGCCCCTCGACCGGGCGGCCCGTGGCCGCCGAAGCCTCGGCTGCCGGACCGCCCAGCAGTGCCATGACCAAGCCCATGGTTGCGGCAACTCTTCGCATGATGTCCCCTCGCGACCAGCACGGTGTATGCACGCAAGGTATACGCCCAGCGCGTACCAGGTCATCAGGGAAAGCCCCTACGGAGCCGCCACCCGGCCTCCCGGTCGGGTGGGGCCCGTCATGGTTCGGTGAGGCGGCCGATCATGGAATGCGCGGCGGCGGTGACCAGTGCCCGGTCATAGCTGACGACGAACTCGAACTGGCGGTCGGCGTCGGCGCCGGCATCGCCGAGGTCACGGGCCATGAGGGCGGCGGCGGTGTGTGCGCCGAGGACGACAACGGTCCATTCGTTGGCCAGCGGGTCCTGCACGGGCAGGTTGCCGCCGCGTACGCCGGGGGCGGGCTCGGCGGGCATGTCCACGCCGAGCGCGGCGACGAAGGGCAGGCGGCCGGCGAGTTCGGTGAACCGGCGGGTGGTGGACGGGCGGAAGAACCGGACGTGCTCGAACGCGGCGAACAGCACCGGTGGGACCGCGGCTTGCAGCGCCATCAGCTCCAGCGTCTTGGACACCGGGACGAGCAGGTGCTTGGGTGCGTGACGGATGTGCCGGCCGGTTCCGATCAGTTCGTAGGGTGTGGCCCGCAGCGCGGTGCCGATGGGGCGGCCGGTGAACCGCTCGGGCCGGAACGTCGACGGCGTGAACCGGCGTTCGCCGCGGCTCCAAAGCCAGCCCTGGCCCAGGGTTGCGCCCAGAACAAGGGCCCGGGTCAGATCCTCGGCCGTTTCAATGCCCTCGGCGACGACTTCGGCGCCGGCTTGTTCGGCGTACGCACGGACGGCGCCGGCAACCACGACGGTGGCCGGGTCCTTGACCGTACGCAGCAGCTTCAGGTCGAGCTTGACCACCTCGGGGCGGAGCAACGGTATGAACGCCAGTGACTCGGGATGCACGCCCACGTCGTCGAGGGCGATCGCGCATCCCGCGGCGCGAAGCTGCTCGGCCCCGGTGAGCACCGCGGCGAGGTCGTCAGCCAGGGCCCGCTCGGTGATCTCGACAACCACCTGGACATGCGGGGCGCGGTTCGCCAGGGCGTCGAGCACCACGTCCAGTCGCCGGGTCAGGGTCGTGGGCTCAACATTGACGAACAGCGTCACCGGCCGCCCCTGCGACAGGGTGGCGGCGTCAGCCAGGGATGCCCGCAGTGAGGCCCGCTCCAGGTCGGCGAGCCGGCCGGCCGCGCGAGCAGCGTCCAGCAACGCCATCGGCGAGTGCAGCCCGGAGCCCTCGGGTCCGCGCAGCAACGCTTCGAAGGCCACCACTGCGCCGCTGTCGACGTCGACGAACGGCTGATAGACGCAATGCAAGCGGCCATCGCGCAGAACGTGATCTAGGCCCGTGACAGCCTCACCGGTAACGTCACGCGTGTTGACGACACCCATGATCAGCCCTTCGGCAGAGCGGCCGCCAAGCTGAGTCACCTTCTAGTTCGGTTGGGCGCCGCCGCGGTGGCGTTCGGTTTCGAGTCGGACGCGGTTGGTGGCGTTGGTGATGGCGTGGATCTGGTTGGCGAGGTGGGGGTGGTGGCTGAGGTGTCGGTGGGTGTCGGCCAGTAGTGCGGGTAGTCGGGTGGCGTCTTTGTCGGCGAGGGCGTCGCGGAGTCGTTCGACTTCGGTGGTGGCGCAGGGGTCGAGGTCGTTGAGGGCGGTGACCTGTCCGGCTAGTTGGCGTAGGTCGGCGGTGTTGGTGTTGGCCCATTGGGTGACGGCGCGGTGTCCGGCGCGGCGGTTTCGTTCGGCTTGGACTCGTTGGTCGCGGGTGCTGCCGTGCTG
>NZ_JBFBAD010000097.1:0-37130 GCF_040682075.1 Actinoplanes sp. NPDC051411
GATCTTCGATTCATCACGCCGGATTCTGGGGTGCAAACCCCGGGGTTGGGTTTGCACCTCGGCATCCGGTGTGATTGCCCTTGGGCAGGCCGCCGGGATGACCCACCACCCCACCCGCAGGGTGGCGTGGTGCCGGTTCATCCTGGAGCCTGCCCCGCCGGCGAGGCGCCGCGGTCCAGCGGCGGCACGCTGGCCTCGGCCGGGAAGGCCATCGGGCCGCAGGTCCGATCCTGCGCCGTCGAAAGGTGCTCCCAGCTAGCCAGCCGCCGCCTCCTCGGCCCGCGCATGCAGCGGAGGTTAGGCCGCGGCGTTCAGGCTGCAGGTGACCAGGTGATGGTCGGAGTCAGGCACCCCTGCCGGTCCGGTGGTCGCTGGGTAGACGTGGTAACTGCCCGGGACGTACATGTCTCGGTTGTTGATCAGAATGAGGTCGATGGTTTCGCCGCGCCCGTCGTCGTCGACGACGGTGGGCGCGTAGGCGTTCTCGGCGGGGGTGCCGGTGGCGTAGGCGAGGTCAGGGATCGCGTGGAAGCCCATCTGTTGTAGGTGGGCGATTGGGGCGCTCGCGGGTATCCACACGTCGTTGACCTGGACGGCTTTGTGGGATCGCAGGCGTGGGCTGGCGCGTTCCCAGTTGCGTGCGGGGTATCGGTCGCCAGGCGGTGAGCAGTTGAGGTCGCCGAGGATGACCGTGTTTTGGTGGTAGCTGCTGCCGTAGCGGTCGAGCAACCGTGCGCGCTCCAGCCGTAGTTCCGGTGAGCTGGGATGCAGGTGCTCGAGAAGAACGGTGAACCGGTCGCGGGTGTTGCGGACCTCGATTTCGGCGAGTCCGCGCGCGTCGGGGAAGTCCGGCCGGCTGTGGCCGTCACTCCAGCGGGCCAGGCGGAGGACGGTGGTGTCGAGGAAGAACGCGGGCGCGATGGGGCCGCGGTCGCTCCAGCTCAGCGTCCCGACATAGGGTCGGCCGTACGCGTTCGACAGCACGGCGGCGGCGTCCAGCAGGCCGGCATAGCCGTAGTCGTCGTACTGCTTGGCCTCGCACAGCCCAAAATAGGCGGGCGGCGTACGCAGTTGGGCGGCGATGCGTTCGAGCCGGTCGAAGCCGTAGCGGCCGGGCGCGAGCATCGCCCCGCCTTTGAGGTTCAGCAAGGACATCGTCACATGTGATGGCTGGTCTTCTCGGACAGCGATGCCGAAGGCTTCCGGCTGTATGCCAGCGGTCATTGTCGACTCCTGTTAGATAGCCGAATGTGAGTTTCGGGCGGCTGGCTATGAGGTCTGTTTGTAGGCGCCAGATCAGGTGGGTAATGACCGGCGGTATTCAAGCCATCGGCGGGTCGCCGCGCGCAGCGTTTCCCCGACGGGTGAGCGGCGGGGTATGCGGGCCTGGGCGGTGGCGAAGAGACTGACCGCTGTTGCCGGTGCGTGCTGCCACGCCGGGATCCGGGCCACGATGTCTTCGGCCGCTGCAGGTGGGTGGCCGGCGGCGATCAGCCGGATGACCCAGAAGGCAGGGTCGAGCCAGGCGGCACCCCGGGTCGCGGCGGCCCAACCTACCAGGCGCGCCTTGCCATCGATGATGATGACGTTGGCGGGCGCGAGGTCGGTGTGCAGCAGAGTGGAGCCGGCGAAGTAGGACAGGTCGGGATCGTTGATCAGTTGCTGCAGGCGCAGCGGCGCCTCGTACAGGTCGACGGTGCTCGGACAGGGCACGCGGGCGACCCGGGTCAAGAGTTCCGCCACGGCGGGCAGGTCTTCGGAACCGGGTGCGTAGTTCGCGGGCCTGCCGTTGAGGGCTTCGAAGATCAGGATGTCCCAGTCGCGCTGGAGGTGAGCGATCAGCGCAGCTCCGATCGGCAGCAGGTAGGGGGCGAGGCCGGCCTCGCGTAGTTGCCTGGACGCGTCGTGGCCGGCGGGCACCGCCTTGACGAAGAATCGGCCTTTGCGGGTGTGCGCCAGCGCGGTCATGGCGACGCCGGGCCCGGTGTCGACCGGGGACACGGTGTCGATCGGGCCGATCGCAGCGGTGATCGCGTCCCGGATCGGGACCGGCAGATCTCCGTAAGAGGGTCGCGCGTTCGGCATGGTTCAACCTCCTCTAGAGCGAAGTCAGGTTGCACGGCGGGGTGGCGAGAAGGATCAGCGGTTGAGTCGACGGCTAGCACGGCGGCCGTGCCCAGGGGAACCGAAAGCGGCAAGTGGCGCGGTGAGTGCCCGGCGTTGAGCGGTCTCGGTTGACCGGTGTTGGTGGCGGTGTGGTCGGGGCGCGGACGCGCATCGGCTGGTGGTCACGTTGTCGATGTCCGGCGTCGAACCGCATCGGGTTCGGGCTGCTCGTCGAAGCCGATGGCTTGCAGGGCGGCTAGTTTGTCGGGGGCGACGGTGCCGGCGCGGGCGAGCCGGCGGTGCCGACTCACCCAGGTATAGAGTGCTACGTCGGCCTCTCGGTGGTCGGTGGGGACGCGGAGGTGTCCTTCGCGTTGGTAGAAAGCGGTGGCGGCGGCGAGGTTTCGGGCCCATCCGGATTTCATGGGTTCCCAGACGATGCCGAGTTCTTCGAGCTTGTCGCGGCGGTCGGCGGTGAGGGTGCCGGCCCGGTTGGTGTTGCGTTGAGTGCAGAGCCAGCTGTTGAGGTCGATACCGTCTTCGATGTGGCCTTCGGGCACGTTGAGGTGTCCGTGGCGGGTGTGGAAGGCGCGGGCGGCGGCCATCGCACGGTCCCAGGCCGTAGCGAGTGGGTCCCAGATGAAACCGATTTCGTCGAGCAAGCCGATACGTTCGGCGCTGAGCCGCCCTGCGGCACGTTCCGCGCGCAGGTAGCCGATCCAGTTGTAAAGTTTGACGCCGTTCTCGTCGTGCCGGTTGGGTACGCGTAGGTGTCCTTCGCGGGCGTGGAAGGCACGGGCCGCGGCGAGGGGTGTCTCCCAGGCGGTGTCCAGCGGTTCCCAGTCGATGCCAAGTTCGTCGAGGGCGGCGATCTGGTCGTCGGTGAGCCGGCCGAGGCGGAAGTCTTTGCGCCGGTTGTTCAGCCAGTTTTTGAGGAGGAATCCGCCTGCGCGATGGTTGCGGGGGATGCGCAGGTGTCCGTGTTCGCCGTGGAAGTCGCGCAGGGCGGCGTAGCCGGCTAGCCAGTCGGAGGTGGTGTTCTCCAGCAGTCTGATGGTGATGTGGCGTAGCAGGTCAGCGGTGGCGTATCCGTCGGGTAGCCGCAGCACGATGCGGTGGGGCAGCCTGGCCGTGCCGGTGGCGGCGTGGGGTCGCTGGGTGTCAAGGTCGGCGGCGAGGCGGCTGTCGTGGGCGCGTAGCGCCCGGACGACTTGCCAGATGGTTTCCCATTCGTTGAGGTCGGCCGGCATGTCGTCGGGGTCGTCGGCGAGTAGGACGGGGACCAGGATCGTGGCGATCCCGGTTCCGGAGGGGTTGCGGCGCAGGGCCCGGCCGACGGCTTGCGCGACGTCGATCTCGGACTTTTTCGGGTGGGTGAAGACCACGGCGTCGACGGCGGGCACGTCGACGCCTTCGGCCAGGCAGCGGGCGTTGGATACGACGGTCCATCCGTCGTTCGGTGGGTCGGCGAGCAGGGCGAGGTGGCGTTCGCGTTGGGTGATGGGTTGGTCGCCGTCGACGTGCAACGCGGTCAGGTGCCGCTTGGGTTGGTGCTCGGCGGGTAGTTGGTCGAGGGTGCGTTGCAGGGTGCGGGTGAATTCGCGTGAGTCGGCGATGGTGCGGGTGAAGGCCAGGACCCGGCGCAGGTCGAATTCGGTGACGGCTTGGGCGAGGGCCGTCTGGACGACCGCGGTGTGCAGAGGCGTTTGGTGGCCGTCGACCAGGCCGGCGGGGTCGGCGTTTCGCAGGATCTTGAGGACGTCGGCGCGGGTGACGCCGACGACGGCGACCCGGAAGTCGTCGAGCCAGGCGTCGTCGATGGCTTGTTGGAACGGGTAGTTGTGCAGGACCGGGCCGAACACGGCCGGGTCGTCCATCGAGATGAGCTGGTCGGTCTTCGGGGGTCGGCCGCGGCGGCGATGGGGTGCGCTGAGGACGCGTGGTGTTGCCGTCATGTAGAGCCGGCGGTGGGCGGGGAAGACGGCGTCGTCGTGCACTTTGGCCCAGTGTTTGTCCACGCGGCCGGCGGTGTGGTGCGCCTCGTCGACGATCAGCAGGTCCGCGGCGGTATCGAGCGCGGTGAGGGCGTGCCCGGCGATGTCGGCCGAGGTGTGGGTGGTCAACAGAAGCCGCAGCCGCCCGACCGGCTGACGTTGCAGCCAGTCGATGATCCGCTGCTCGTTGGTGGTTACCGGGCATGCGAGATCGGTTGCCCTGATAGCGGTGTCGGCCACGGTGTCGTCGCCGCAGGCGGCCAGGGCGTGCTGGGCGATCCCGGCGGTGGCCCATAGGCGCAGGGTCTGCGCGATCAGAGCGAGGGTGGGGCAGGTCACCGCGACCAGCCCGGACGGGCACAACCGCATCGCGGCGTACACGGCGGTCAGCGTCTTACCCGTCCCGCACGCGGCTAGCGACTGACCGCGCCCTCCAACAGCCAAGCCCGCTGCGACCGCCTCGACGGCCTCGCGCTGGTAATAACGCGGATCAGGCAATGCGAACGTCGGAATCGTCTCGGTCAACAACTTCCTCCCGAATCAAGGAATCGGCCAGGGACAGGTCGCCCCCGGCACTGTTGTGGTGCCGGGAACTTGGCGGCTGCTGGCGGGCGGTGGTGCCTAGTCGGCAGGCGTCTGGCCGCCGGTGTAGGGGTGTGGGGTGCGGCGCGCGATGGTGGCCAGCAGGCTCGGCGGGCAGAGCGGCCCGTCGTCGTCGGGCTCGGGAAGCCATCGGTCGGGGTTGGTCACCCCGGGCGGGAGCGGTGTCCAGCTGGCGCCGAGTACCGCGGTGATCTGGTTCGTGGTGCGCGGCGTGATCGGGGTCGGGGTGCGCTCGTAGAGCCGCAGAGCGTCGTTCTGCTGGTCGCGGCGGCCGGGTGTCGTCTCGGGGGCGACGTGCGTAAGGGCCAGGTAACTGCCGTCGACCAGCTCGCCCGCGATCCGGCCCAGGATCGCGGTCGCTTGGGCGTCGTCGGGCAGATGGTCGAGGACGGCGGTCGCGAGCACGGCGACCGGCTCGCCGAGGTCGAGGTGCTCGGCCAGCTGCGGCAGGTAGCTGTCGGGCTGACGCAGGTCACCGCGGACTGCCCACGCCTTGGGGTGCCGCGCAGGTGGTAGGCGGTGTGTTCGACCGCGACCGGGTCGATGTCGACGTACAGCACCCGCCCGGTGGGGTCGGCGTCGTGGACCCATTCATCAACGGTGCCGCTCTCCAGAGGCATACCGGCGCCCAGATCCACGAACTGGCGGATCCCCGCGTCGAGGAAGCGGGCGACGGCCCGGTAGACGAAGGCCCGGTTCGCCCAGTAGGCCGCCTTCGCCGCCGGGTACGCCTGCATGATGGCTGCCCACAGGCCACGGTCGGGACCGAAGTTGAGGCAGCCGCCCAGGGCGTAGTCGTAAACCCGGGCGGTGACGGGCACAACGATGTCGACACCGGCCGGCACCCACCCGTCATCGATGTAGCCAGGCTTGGCCGTCCGAATCACCGCCGGATCAGGCCATGGCAGGCTGTTGCGGCTGCTGTGGGTGCGCCGGGCCAGCTTCTCGGGCAGGCTCACCGCGGTGTCCTACTGTCGCTGGTCGGGCCGACCGACGGCCGGGCCGCTCCCGCGCCCACGGCGGCCGGCGCGGCAGCGGAGTCCAAGACCTCTCCGGCAGGGCGCATTCGCGCCAGCACGTACAAGGGCGGGGCGGTCACCATTGGGCTGATGGGTTCGCCGAGGGTGTGGTAGCCCGCGTTGCGGGCCAGCCCGAGCAGCGTGTCCGGCGCGAGAAGGTACGTGTCGGCTGGTGGGGTGTGGACTTGGTGGTGCCAGTCGTCGATGAGGGCGGCGCCGATGCCTCGGCGATGCCGGCCCGGCCGTACGCCGATCGCGATCAGGTGATGGTGGGGCCGAGCGGGATGTCGATAGGCGAGCTGCGCTTGGAGCAGACGGCTGCGCTGCGCGTCACCGTCCGTGTCCGCCAGAACCGCGGCCGGGTCGGGCCGGGCGGCGCCGCTGGCGTGGTCACAGGTGGTCCACACGAGGGCCCCGGTGATCTGGCCGCCGCCGTCGTCGGCAACGCGTACTCGCCGCGCGGTGATCTGCCGGGTGACGATGCCGTCCAGGCGGGTCTGTAGATGGCGGCCGCGCGCGTCCGGTGCGGGCACCATCCACCGTGCCAGGCTGGTGGTGGTTATCGCGGCGGCCAGGACATCGACGACTGCGGCGGCGTCCCACGTTCCAGCGTCACGCAGGTGCAGGTGGAAATCGGCAGGCATGGATGATCTTTCAGTGGAAGACGGTGCACGGATCGAGTACTGCGCAGCCAGGGCGCCGGTGACGCCGTTGGCTAGGGCTCAGGGCGTGGAGGGTGCCAGGTCAGCGTCGGTCTCCAGGTCGACGGCGTTGTCCAGGTCGAGTCGGCCGCGGCGGGAGCGTCGCTTCACGTTGGCCTCTTGCAGGAGGCGGTAAACCAGGCTGTAGGAGCGGCCTACCTCTCCGGCGATCGTGCGGATGGACGCACCTGTCGCGCATCGCTGGGCGACGGCGCGGCGCAGTACCCGGCGCTGGTCGCCCGTGGGCCGTGATCCTGCTTGCGGGGACGCCGAGTCGTCTTGCGGTGCGGTGTCGTGCGTTGTCGAGGTGTCGTTCACGGTCGTGTCCTCGCGGTTCGTGGTTGTGGGCATCAGGGCCGCTCGCCAACACCACGGCCGGTGCGGGCCCAGGCCAGGTCACGGGGAATCGGCGGGAGACCGCGAAGGATCTCGTGCCAATCGGTTCGACGCTGCGCGGTTGTGGTGGACGGCGGCTGGCCGGTGGGATGGCGTCGGCAGATCGGCGGGTGGACGTCCTGCACGGCGGTAAGGCGACCGGCGAGCTCGGCGAGTCCGGCATCGGTGTCGGGCATCAGGTCGGGATGGGCGCGCAGAGTGCGCAGCGCGGCGCGGTTCTGCCCGCAGCCGGTGAGGATCACGGCGTAGCTGCACAGCAGCCGGGTACCTTCGCCCGCCAGTGCGGGGTGGCCGTGCCACCAGATCAGGGCCTGCCGGATCTCGGCGTCGGCCTGCTCGCATTGGCTGATGGCATGGCGGGCCTCGGCGTGATCGCGATGCGCGGCAAGCAGGTCCTCAGGCGGCCCGCAGAGTTGGGCGACGGCGAGGCGGTGCCGGTGCAGGCGGTAGGCGTCGAGCACGCGTCCGCTTTCGCTGAGCGCGAGCGCATAGAGCAGGGTGGCCTGCCGGGTGGTCGGGTCGTAGGGACCGTGCAGCCGGTAGCTACCGAGGTGGGCATAGCGCGCCCACGCCAGCCGCATGCGCGCGTCGGGCACGGTCTGGCTGTGCCGCAGCGCGGCGCGGATGATCGGCGGATGTACGGGTGCAGTGGCCGGGTCCAGGCCATCGAGCAGGGCGACTGCTCCGGCGATCGGTGCCACCGGCGGAGTGGCCAGGGTTGGCACGCACGGTCCCGGTTGCGGGGTCGGCTCGATGGTGCGAGCTCGCCGGCGTGTGCGGTACGTGGGCTGCGAGAACGGGTGGGGACGGAGCCGGCGAGGGCTCTGGTCGGCGTTAGTCATCGCGGTGTCGGGGACCCTTCGCCAGTGCGGAATGGTTCGCCTTGGGCGGTGTCGTGGTGCGGGCTCTCGGCGTCGGTGACGCCCAGGTGGCGGTGCAGCCGCCGCAGCTGGGCGGGATCGTCGAGGTTGGCGGCGGCGTGGGTGTCGGTGATCCGGCCGTCGGCCAGGACGCTGACTCGGTGGGCGACGGCGAGGGCGAAGCCGAGGTTCTGCTCGGCGAGCAGCACGGTTTGCCCGCGGGCCGCGAGCCGGGCGATCACGTCTTGCAGGTGGGTGATCAGGGCGGGGGCGAGTCCTTCGGTGGGCTCGTCGAGCAGCAGCAGCTGCGGGCCGGCCAGCAGTGCCCGGGCCAGGGCGAGGAACTGCTGCTGGCCGCCGGAGAGCTGGGTCGGGGGCCGGTTCATCGTCTCGCGCAGCGCGGGCATCAGCTCGAGGACGGCGTCGATGTCCCACGGCACGCCGGCTGGGCTCCGGCGCCGGGCGGCCAGCCGTAGGTGCTCGGCCGTAGACAGCTGGGCGAACAGGCGCCGCCCTTGCGGCACGATGGCCACCGCAGGCCGGCCCGCCGGGCGGCGGCCCTGTCGGAGGTCGGTGCCTTCGATGCGGATCCGGCCGCCCCGGGCGGGATGCAGCCCGGCAAGGGTGTTGAGCAGCGTAGTTTTGCCGGAGCCGTTGCGGCCGAGGACGGCATGCACGACACCGCGACGTAGGTCGAGGTTGACGCCGTGCAGGACATCGGCGCCGTGGTAGCCGGTGCGTAGCCCACGGACCTGGACCATCACGGGCTGACGCTTGCGCTTGACCGTGAGCGGGCCGTCGGAAGCGGTGGTGGGTGCGTTGAGGTAGGCGGCCTGGACCTGCGGGTCGGCTTGGATTGCGGCTCGGGCGCCGGTGGCGAGGTGTGCGCCGTGGTGCAGGACGGTGACCGTGTCGGCGACGGTCCAGACCAGCGGGAGGTGGTGGTCGACCAGCACGACCGTTGTCTCGACCGGCAGGGCGGTTAGCAGAGTGGTGAGCTGCTCGATGCCGGCCGGGTCGAGTCCGGCGGAGGGTTCGTCGAGCAGCAGCAGTCGCGGCCGGCTTGCGAGGGCCATGCCGAGCTCGAGCAGGCGCCGCCGCCCGTACGGCAGTTGCCCGGCCAGTAGTCGGCTGTCGGTGGTCAAGCCGACCATGGCGAGCGCCTCGGCGACAGCGGCCGCCCGGGCGGCCCGGCGCATGGCGGGCAGAGCGAGGTGCATGTTGTCGGCGACGGTCAGGCCCGCAATCGTGCCGGGGTGCTGGAAGGTGCGGGCGATTCCATGGCGTGCCCGGCGATCAGGCGCGTGGCGGGTGATGTCACGGGCGCCGAGGAGGATGCGGCCGCCGGCGGCCGGCCGGCTGCCGGCGATGACGTGCAGCAGGGTGGATTTCCCGGCGCCGTTGGGGCCGATGATCGCGTGCCGGGCGCCGGCCTCGAGGGTGAGGGTGAGCGGCTGCACGGCGGTGACGGCCCCGTACCGGGCGCTCACGTCATGTAGTTCGAGGCTGGTCACGAGCGGTGTCCTGCGGTGTACCGGCCGCGCAGGCGGATCAGCGCGGTGATGGCTGACCGGCGGTAGGCGACGAGGAGGAACAGGACGCCGAGCAGCAGCGGGGTGAGGCCACCGCTGCTGATGCCGACAGCATCACGGACGACGATGATCGCGATCGCACCGAGCGCGGCACCCAGCGGGCTGCGGGCTCCGATGGTCGCCGCGAGCAGGGCCAGCGAGGCGGCGTCGAAGTTCATATCCGACGGCGAGACATACCGGTTGACCGCGATCAGCAGGGCACCGCCGGCGCCGGCCAGCGCAGCGGCCACGATGTAGGCGGCGGCCAGCCGGAGGGTGGTGCGGTGCCCGAGCGCGGTCATCCGCGCCTCCTGGCCGCCGATCCCTCGCACGATCAGCATCAGCCGCGAACGCAGCAGCACTGCGACTGCGGCGCCCGCCAGGGCGGTGACGCCCAGCACGTACCAGTAAATGAACCCGGGAGCGGCCAGCGCGTGCCCGCCGGGCCACAGCGTGAGGGCGGAGGTGCTGATGCCCTCGTCGCCGCCGGTCAGGGTGCGCCACTGCGAGGCCGCCGTCGTGGCGAGGGATTGCACGGCGAGGGTGGCCATGAGGAACGCGGTGCCTCGCGTACGGAGCACGATCGGCGCGGTGAGCGCTCCGGCGATCGCCGCGACGACGATGGCGGCGGCGAGTTGCTCGACGGCGAGGGTGTGGCCCGCTCGGGAGAGCAGGGCCGCGGTGTAGGCGCCGATCCCGAAGTAGGCGGCCTGCCCGAAGGCGGGCAGACCGGCGGGGCCGACCAGCAGCTGTGTGCTGACCGCCAGGACGGCGAACACGAGCGCGGTCGCCGCTACCGTTACCGCGTACGGGCCGGCCACGGCGGGCCACGCCAGCGCCGCCAGTCCGGCTGCGGCCGCACCCGAACGTTTGAGCAGCACGCGCCGGCGCGCGGTCGGACTGATGGTGGGGACGGTGTCGGTGAGCGCTGCTGTCATGCCTGGCTCACCACCGAGGTCCGGCCACCGCGGACGACCAGCACGATCAGGACGGCGGCGAACAGGAGGAACGGAGCGACCGCGGGCACGGTGACGGTGAGTGCCTGCACCTCACCGACCAGCACGGCGGCGGCCAGGGTGTGCGGGATGGACCCGGCGCCGCCGAGCACGACGACGATCAGGGACAACATCAGCACGTTCGTGTCGACGCCGGACGCGGGTCCGAGCAGCGGTGCCCCGAGCACCCCGCCTACTGCGGCCAGGGCACCGCCGGAGGCGAGCGCGAGGGTCCGGACTCGGCCGGTGCGGATTCCCGATACCGCGGCCATGGCCGGGTCGGACACCGTGGCGCGTAGCACGATCCCGGCCGGGCTTCGCCGCACAAGTAGGTGCAGGCTGGCGGCGATCAGGGCGGCGACGGCGATGAACAGCAGCCGGTAGACCGGGTAGCTGTGTCCGGCGATGCTGACACTGCCGGCCAGCACGCTGGGCGGGTCGGCCGAGCGGGGCGCGGCGCCGAACCCGGCGGTGAACGCCCAGGAGGCGATGAGCGCGATCCCCAATGTCAGCAGCGCCTGCTCCAGGTGTCCGCCATCGTGCACCGGTCGCAGCATCCCGGCCAGAACGCCGCCGCCGAACGCGCCCGCCAAGATTCCGGCGAGCACGGCGAGTAGGAACCCCGCGAGGGTGCCGCCGCTGAGGGTGGCGGCGAGGTAGGCGCCGACGAGGTAGAGGCTGCCGTGGGCCAGGTTGAGCACATCCATGACGCCAAAGACCAGCGCGAGGCCGGCGCCGACAATGACCAGCAGGGACGCGTAGGCCAGCCCGTCGAGCCCGTTGACCAGGACGGTCGCCACGGCAGCCTCCTTTCCTTATTGTGTGGCGGGCGGTCGTCAGCGGGGACGGCGGCCGACGGCGGTATACATCGGGTACGTGTAGCCGATGACCTGCGGGTCTTCCATGCCCGCGCGCAGCACGTCGAGCTGCCGCTTGGTGACCCCGGCGTCGAGCAGCGGCTCTTGCAGCTGCCGGCTGTTGCAGGCGTGCAGCTGCATCCCGGGCTGCCCGCCGTACCAGAGCTTGTTGTAGACCAGCGCGCCCAGGTCGGTCAGTCCTTGCGCGGCGAACACGGCCGGGATCCGCCGAGCCCACGCCGGATCCATGCCCCGCCGTTCGCCGAGGGTGATGAGCCCGTGCTGGAAGGCCAGGAATGCCTCGCGCAGCTCATCGTCTCCGGTCAGCAGCATCTCGTCGAGGTGGGTGCAGTCCCAGTCGGACACGACGATCAGACCGCCGGGCTTGAGCGCGGCGATCGCCCGGCGCAGCAGCTGTTCACGCTCGGGCAGGTGCATGAACAGCAGCCGGGCGTGGATCAGATCGAACACGTTCTCGCCGAGGTCGGCGGTCATGACGTCGGCTTGGCGGATCTCGAGCCCTTCGCGCTGCTCGATATAGCGGGGGTCCTGGTCGATCGCGACGACGTGCTCGACGGCAAACAGCGGGCGCCCGAGCATCGTGGGGACGCTGCCGCCGCCCGAGCCGAGGTCGAGACACTGCCAGCGCGTGTCGATGTCGAGGTCGTACAGGACTAGCTCGGTGTGCACGTCGAGGATGGCGGCGAGCAGTTCTACTTGCCGTTCGGCGTCCTCGTTCGCGTTGTCGAACAGGTAATTGCTCACGGTGGAGTCGTTGGGGGTGGGCATGGGTGAGTGCTCCTAGTTGGTGAGGGTGGTCAGGGTCTGCTGCACGACGTTGGCCTCGGTGCGGCCGTCGGGCTGCACCCGGCGCAGGTAGTACGCCTGATTCGGGGAGTGCTGGCCGCCGAAGCGCCAGTCGCCGCGAGGGCTGGAGATGGTGCCGAGCTTGCCGATCGCGGTGTTGATGGCCGGGCTGTTCGGGGTGCTGCCGGCGGTGGCGATGGCCTGGTCGAGGACCAGCGCGGCGTCCCACCCGGACACCGCGTAGATGTTCGGGGCGGTGCCGTATTTGCGCTGGTAGAGGGTGACGAAGTCGCGGTTGGCGGGGTTGTCGAGGTTCGGGGCGTAGTTCAGCACCGTGTAAACCCCGTCAGCGGCGGCACCTTGGGCGCCGAGCACGCCGCCTTCGGTGAGGAACCCGGAGGCGTAGAGCGGGATGCCGAGGTTGGCCTGCTTGTATTGCTTGACGAAGTCGACCGCGGCGGTGCCGGCGTAGAAGGTGAAGACCGCTTTCGCGCCGGAGTCTTTGATCTGGGTCAGGTAGGGCAGGTAGTTCGTCGTGGTCGGCCACGGCGTCCAGGTGGTTTTGCCGCTCGGGTTGGCCAGCTTCCCGCCGGCTTTGGTGTAGGCGTCGGTGAAGCCGTTGACGTTGTCCCAGCCGCCTTGGTAGTCCGGGCCGATGGTGTAGACCGTGCCGTGGACGGTCTGCTGGAGGTAGGGAGCGATGGCTTTGCCGAGCTCGTTGGACAGCCAGCTGGTGTTCCACACGTAGGACACGTCTTTGATGACCGAGGCCCGGCCGCCGGCGCCGATGAACGGCACCTTGCGATGCCCGGCCAGGTCGGCGACCGCGGCGTTGGCTTCGCCGCTGGCGGTGCCGACCAGCACCATCGAGTGGTCGGCGTCGAGGAGCTTCTTCGCCGCGGTCAGCGCGGTGGCCGCGCTGGTCCCTTCGTCGCCGGTGCTGGTCTTGACCGGGTGGCCGCCGATTTTTCCGCCGTGCTGGTCGAGGTAGAGCTGCCAGCCCTTGCTCTGGTCGTCGCCGATGGTCTTGTAGGGGCCGGACTGGGGCCAGATCAAGCCGATGGTGAGCGTGTCGCTGCCCGAGCCGCTGCCACCATTGAGGGCGGCGCCGGAACAGGCGGCCAGCATCAGCAGGGCGACGGCGAGGCCGCCTGCCGCGAGTCGTCTGAGGTGCATGAGGGGTTTCCTTCCGGGTGAGGGCTCACGCTGAAACCGGATGAATGCGGGTGGTCCGATACCGGCTGATGGCGTGCTGGATGAGCTGGACTAGGACGTCGCGGACCTGTCCTCGTTCGCGGGCGTCGCAGGCCAGGACCGGCACGGCGTCCGGCACGGTGAGCGCGTCGCGTAGTTCGGCGTCGGTGACCGGCCCGGCGTGGGGGAAGGCGTTGACGGCTACGGCGTACGGGATGTGGAGCTGGTCGAAGAAGTCGATGGCCGGGTAGGCGTCGGCGAGCCGGCGGGTGTCGGCAAGCACGACCGCGGCGACGCTGCCGGCCGCGACAGCGGGCCACATGAACCAGAACCGGTGCTGCCCGGGCATGCCGTACAGGTAGAGCACCAGCCGGTCATCGGCCCGGTCGTCGATCGTGATGCGCCCGAAGTCCATCGCCACCGTCGTGGTGACCTTGCCGTTCAGGCCTTCTGTGACGTCGAGGCCGGCGGAGGCTTCGGTGAGTTCGCCCTCGGTGCGCAGCGGCGGCACCTCGGACACCGCGCCGATGAAGGTGGTCTTACCGACCCCGAACCCACCGGCCACAATGATCTTCGCGGCCCGGTAGCGGGTCTGAGCGCCTAGTGTCCGGGTCATGCGGGCAGGCGGGCGCCCGGGTCGAGGACCGGGCCGATCGCTTCACCCAGACGCATCAGCTGGTCGTCGATCAACGCGAGGTCGGCGTCGTGGGTTGCCAGCACGATCAGCACCACGTGCGGGTGAGGTTTCTGGACCAGGACCCAGCCGCTGCCGAGGTTGGTGATGACGCGTTCCACGCCGCCGGCACTCATCAGCTCAGACATGCCCTGGGCCAGCGACATCTGCCCGACCGCGGCGGCGGCGAGCTGGTCGCGGACATCGGGATTGATGTGCTGGCTAGCCGCCATCGGGATCCCGTCGACCGAGATCGCGATGGCGTGTGCGATGTCGCGGTCGCTGTCGCAGAACCGGTCGAGGAGGAACCCTAGGCGCTCGCGTTGCTCACTCGAGGGCTGTGGAACAGAGATCGGGTTGGTGAAGACCGTCATGATCAGCCAATCTGCCGAGAGGAAGGGGACGTAGACGTGCGGGCGGCAGTGCGGGTCAGGGCCGCCATTCCGCGCCGGGTCGCGGCACGGTTGCGTTGAGCGGGAACCACGGGCGCCGCGGTGGCCGGCGCCGGGATGGTGAACTGTCCGGGACGGCGCACCGGCAGCCCACTCGGCGTCGACCGGTCGGCTCCGGTCGAGACCGTGGCCAATGCCGCGGTGGCCCGCTGTGCCGCTTCTGCGGCCGCCTGACCGTCCCGCCATACCTGCGGCACCATCGGTACGCCTTCGCCGCTATCACCAGAACGGAAATAGGGACTGTCGTGGACCACCGCGTCATAGATGTCGAGTCGTGGTGACCCCTCGGCGCTGGCAGGCTGCCTACCCGCGACGGGCAGCAACGCGGTGTCTTCGATCAGCGCCGACTGGGTGGGGGCTGCTTCGAGTCGACGGTCGATGCCTAGTGTGGCTGGCGGGATTACCTGCGGTGAGTCGGCCGCTGGGACCTGGCTCAGATATCGTGCCGGCTCGGGCAGACCACGGATTACCGGGACGTCCGGGGGGTCGACGTCGACCAGCAGACTCGACGGGATGATGACCTCGGCGCTGGTCCCGCCCATTTCCCGGTCGCGGAAGCTCACCTTCACGCCCAACGGGGCGGCCAGACGGCCAATGACGGGGATACCCATGTGCCGGGCGGCGCTCGCGAGATCGAAGTCGGCGAGGTCACGTTCGATCTCGCCCTTCCTTTCCGCAGGCATGCCGACACCGCAGTCGTCGATGTGCACGTACAGCAGGTCTCCGAGCCGGACACCGGAAACGGAGACGAACTGGTTGGGGGGGCTGAAGTACAAGGCGTTGCCCAACAGCTCTGTCAGGATGTGCACGATCGCGTCGACGGCGTCCGGCACGATGGCCCAATCCGCGGTGACCTGCGAATCGTCGACCCGGGTCGACGCACCCTCGGCCCAGCTGATCGCCGCTTTGACGACGTTCTGCACAGAGGTCGCGTGGTCTACCGACTGCTTCGGCCGGGCGCCCGCGATCACCAGGAGGTTGTTCACGGTGCGGCGGGCGCTGGTGGCTTGCTGGTCAGCGGCGAAGAGCAACTCCAGCCGCGCAGGGTCCTGCTCGTCGAGTTCGAGCCGGTCCATGCTCGCGGTGATCTGGTCGACCACAGCTTGGAAGCGGTAGGCCAGCGACCGCATGATCTGGTAGGTCAAGGCCCGAAGTGCTGCCTGCTCGCCGGCGAGGCGGGCGGCAACAGCGGCGACGTCGTTGAGCGCGACGGCCACCTTGCCCACCTCATCGTTGCCGTGCACCGGCAACGCCCGGCCGGCTCGCTGCACCGCGTCCGCGACCCCATGTTCATCGGGCCTGTCGTGGATCAGCTCGTTGACGATTCCCGGCAACCTGCGATTTGCCAGGTCGGTCGCACCCCAGTGCAGGTCATCCAGCGGGCGAGTCATGGATCGGCTCAGCCGCCAGGCGGACACCGTCACCAGCGCGAGTGCTAGCAGAACGGCGCCGCCCAGCCACATGATTTGACGGCGTTCCCGATCGCGTTGGGCGGTAACGTCACGGACCAGGGACGCGTCTACCTCGTTCTCCAGCCCGTGCAGCTGAGTCATCCGCGCGCCGAGCGCGGCGGCGAACGCCGTCGGCGTCGTGCCCAGCTCCAGCGGATTACTGGGCTGGGCGCTGACCGCGAGCGCCTGCAACCGCTCACCGGACACCACGGCCCTATTGCCGGTCAGCGCCGACAACTGCGCCTGCCACTGCGCGGGCGCGAGCTGCCGAAAATCTTCCAGACCCTGCGCGAAACTCGCGTCGTTCGCGACCAGCTGCTGCTGCTCCGCCGAGGTCAGCGTGCCCGTCCCGATCGCGGGCAACGCCCCGACCTGGACCAGAGCCAGCCCTTCAATCGCCTGCGACAACGTCGCGCTCGCTCGCAACCCGTCCGCCGTGTCCGCGTCCACACCCAGCTGACTCATCGTCGCTCGGTAGGCCAGCAGGTCAGCGATCAAGGCCCGATAGCGGAACACGATGACACTGGCGGTGGCGTCTTGGCCGCTGCGAACCTGCTCACGCAGCAGCGGCAACCCGGTCAGCTGCTCCTGCACTCGGCTGATCACCGGTTGCAGCCCGGGTGGTACCCGCACGCCGCTCAGCGCCGCGCTGAACTCGTCGCCGGCTGTGTCTGTTTGTTGAGTCTGCTGCTGAAAGCCGTCCACCGCCGCGTCGCCGGCGGACCTGGTCAGCACCAGCGCAGCTGACGCCCGTTCTTGTTGTAACTGGCCGGCGAGCTGGCCGGCGAGCTGGCTCAGGGCGACGAGTTGCCGGGCCTGTTCCGCGCCGGCAGCCGCCGACTGGGCGCCGTAAGCGATCAACCCTGACAGGAACAAGATCGCAGTCACCGGCGTCACGAGGAGCAGTGCGAGCTTGGCTCGAATGCGCCGGTCGGCTAGCCGCCAACCGCGGCTCGCCTTGCCGGAAGCCGGCGTTGCGGCCGCAGTCACGCGCCTACCCCTGTCGATCGCAGCGTGCGCCGGCCGCCGATGCGTGCACAGCCTCGTTCGCCTCGCGCTTGATCCTCCTCGCGCGTATGGCCGGGCCATGGAACGCAAGGCGTTCGTTTAAGGTCATTCCAAGACAAGTCTAAAGTGGACTCTCCTGGTAGGGAGGGCCCGAGCACACAAATCATCGGTCGGTCCTTCGCCGGTAGGACGTTGACGGGTTCAGGTCTTCAGCACAACGCTGTGCTGCTGTAGGCAGGTCGCCTCTTCGTCAGCGCACTTTTCGGGCGACGAAGGCGTACATGCCGATGTTGTGATCTTCCAAAACTTCTTGCCCAGGATCAGGGCGCCAACGCTGCACAGGAACGATCCCGGGAGCTACCACCTCGAGTCCGGCGCTGAATTCGGCAACTTCCTGATCGGTTCGCAGCTTGAAGGGCTCGGCCGCGACGGCCGTGCGGACAAGTTGTTCCGCATCTGGTCTGAGTAGTCGAGCAGCGGCGTGCGACATCGCCAGGTAGCTACCCGGTGCCATGGCCGCTACCAGCGTCTCGACGACGTGCTTGGCAACGTCATCGTCCGGAAAGAAGTGCAGGACTGCTACCAGCAGGACAGCGACCGGCTGATTGAAGTCCAGGATTTCAATGCCGCTAGCGGCAAGGACCTCTTCGGGGGCGCGCGCATCCGCGTCGATATAGGCTGTGCGCCCTTGCGGCGTGCTGGTGAGCAGCGCCCGCGCGTGCGCCAGGACGATCGGATCGTTGTCGACATACACGATCCTCGACTCCGGAGCCACATTCTGGGCGACGTCGTGGGTGTTGCCCGCCGTGGGCAAGCCCGTACCGATGTCGAGGAACTGACGGATGCCCGCCTCGCCGGCCAGGAACCGGACCGCGCGGCCGAGAAACGCGCGGTTGGCCTTAGCTGCGTCCCGAATTCCGGGAAAGGCTGCCGCGACTAGATCACCGGAGGCACGGTCGGCCGCGAAGTTGTCCTTGCCACCCAACCAGTAGTTGTAGCGGCGTGCCGGGTGCATGGTGGCCGTGTTGATGTCGGGATTCGGTCGCGTCATCTCATCTGTCCGAGAGTCAGGAATTGATCGAAAGACCGGAGGGGTTCGAGCTGATAAATTCCCGGTGGGGCTGCAGGGTGCCGCGCCGCGCCCGTTGGGGGGCCCAGGGCTGGGTTCGGCGGTCGGGTCCATACGACAACCCCACCGGAGCTACCCCTGCCGTGGCCCCGCGAGTGTGCGGGCGTTGGGCGGAAGTTCCATTGCGTCAAGGACGCTACGTGTGCCGCCGCAATAGCCGCACATCGGCCGAGTCGCATCTTGATAGGTCACCGTAGATTCCTCGTACGGATGTTGATCAGACTTTTCACTGACCGCGTCGGTCGGTAGTTTCGCCCAGCCGCAGCGCCAGCAAGATCGCTCAACGCCACGACCGGGAGCTCATAGAGCGCCGTTATACAAATTGCTGGGACAGGGCGGCCGATTTTCTTCGGGAGGCTCGGTCCACTCAAGAAACCTTCGCCACAGAACCTGCGGGCTCAGCGCTGCGAGGTCTCGAGCTGCGCGCTCCATCAGGACGGAGCAATAGATCGCGAGCTTGCTCCACCCGAGGTCAAGGAGGAGGTCGTTCCGTGCGATCTCGCACGGCCACGTCGATCCGCAGGAAGAACAAAACCAGTCCGGTATGTACACCTGGTGGACGTGCTTACGCAGTCTTTCAATAACGTCGAGGTCCCCCACCGCCGCCCAGAGCAGCGCTGCGGGAAGAGGCGGAGTGCCACCGACCCAGCCACTTTCCGACACTGTTTGACCACCGTCCCCGGCTATCGTCAAGCCGCCACCTAATACACTGATGCTGGCTTCAGCATGGTAATTCCTGAACATGGTTAGCCTCGCTGGGGAGAGAACCTCGACGGATCGTCTCGGTCCGTCCTGCAAGTACGAAGGTGCCATTTTGGCAACGGTGAGACAAAGCCGCCCAGACGATCATCAACGCCGATCTCCCCGTTGATCGGCAGAACTGATCGGCTCGGCCGATCACCTGTTCCCCATAGGGCGATTAAGAGTTACCCTTCGACAACGCATCCTGACGCTACGGAGTAGCCGTGAACACGACGCGATCCGACGTCGGCGCACCCTCGCCGGCTACATGGGAGAGTCCAGAGATGCGCTTGGCGCTGCGCAACCACGACCTCGCCCTCGTGTTCCGCAGGTTGAAGAGCCACGGATACTCCCAGCGCAACATTGGTGAGCTCACTCGGCAGTCGCAATCGGAGATCTCCGACATCATGAGCGGCCGAGAGGTCTTGGCGTACTCGGTGCTGGTACGCATCGCCGACGGCCTTGCTATCCCACGTGGGTACATGGGACTCGGAAATTATGATCATGAAGTCCACACACCCGTCGAAGACGCGCTCACCGCTGGAGTGGCGGGTCCCGATGAAGCTGAGGAGATACGCTCCGCACTGAAGCATGCCGCTGAGGTGATGATGGGCACCTCCTTGCCCGAGACCGCGCGATGGTGGCAGCCGCTGACCGAATCGCGGACGCCGATCCCGAACCGGATCGGTAACGCCGACGTTGCGAATCTTGAGCATCTGACGCGGATACTGCGGGCCGTCGACTATCAGAACGGCGGAGGCTCCTGCCGTGACGCCGTCATCGCACAGACGGTGCACGCCCGAGCGATGATGAGCGCTGAGTGCACTGACGACGTCCGTCGACGACTTCACCTTGCCGTTGCCGACCTGCACAACCTGGCCGGCTGGACATCATTCGACGTCGGAATGCACAGCACCGCCCGGATGCACTTCTCGCTCGCCCTCGAACAGGCCAAGGCGACCGATAACCTGTCGCTCGCGGCAAACATCCTCTACCGGCAGGGCCGGGTTCACCTGCACGGCGGACATCTTGATCAAGCGCTGCGGTTCTTCCAGCTCGGTCAACTCGCCGCTCAAGACGCCGACGACGCTCTCACCGTGGCGATGCTGCACGCCAACCTCGGCTGGACGCACGCCATGATGGGAAACCGAGGCAAGGCACTCAGCGCGCTGGGTCGCGCAGAAGACGAGTTTGTCCGAGGCGAAGACAATCTACCAGCATGGGTGGCCTTCTTCGGGGCAGCCGACCTCTCTGCGCTTTCAGGAATGGTCCACAGCTTGCTCCCAGGCGAGGCAAGTTCGGAGAAGGCGATCGCGAGCCTGACTGTCAGCATCGAAGCACGAGGCGATGGAACCGCGCGCAGCACAATCTTCGAGCTAACCGCGCTGAGTGCCACAAGACTCGACGCCGGAGATACCTCGGGCGGAGTCGCAGACGGCAGTCGCGCCGTGACGCTAGCCGAGCAGGTCAGGTCCGTGCGGACGATCGATCGCCTGAAGCCGCTGCTGGTCGCCGCCCAAGCCCACGCAGGCGACGAGTCTGTAGATGACCTTGCTCATCGCATTGCTATCCTCCAAGGGGGATGACGAGCGATGCTTCTCCGCCGAACGCGCGGATCACAGACGAGCGGCTACACGCAGTGCTTGAAGGCGTGCAGGCTGTCACTGGTTTAGAGGTGGCGGACGCTCAACTTATCAAATTCACCAATAACGCGGTCTTTTTCCTGCCTCATGCTCATGTAGTAGCGCGAATCGCCGGATCAGCTACTATGGCAGACCGTATTATGAAAGTCATCAAGGTCGCTAGATGGCTAGAACTCGGCAGCGTACCGGCAGTCAGGCTTCTCGAAATCGAGCAACCGCTGGTCATCGACGACCTGCATCTCACGCTTTGGCACACTGTTTCCGGCGGCGGTCCAAAGCCGACCGGCGCTGACCTGGCAACAATTCTCCGGCAATGGCATCAGCTTGAGCCTCCGCGTGAGGGCTTACCCGCATGGAACCCTCTCGAGGAAATCCGCAGCCGCCTTGCCGAGCCGGACGGCGTCGAAGCCGCCGACGTAGCCTACCTTCACGGCGAATGCGACCGAATAGAAGCTGACCTGGCACGGTTGACCTACGTCCTACCTGCCGGACCAATCCACGGTGACGCTTTCATGGGGAATCTAATCGACGGAAAGTCCGGCCCAGTAATCTGCGATTTCGACTCAAGCTGTGACGGGCCGCGCGAGTGGGACTTCGTCCCCCTGGCAGTTGGTAAACTGCGTTTTGACTATCCCGGCGACAATTACGGAGAACTTGCCGATGAGTACGGATTCGACGTAACACAGTGGTCCGGCTTTCCAGTCCTGAGACGGCTGAGAGAACTGAAACTGGTCACCAGTCTTGTGCCCGTTCTCGGGAGCAGAGACGTATTGCGTCCGCAGTGGCAAACCCGTATGAACAGTTATCGCAGCGGCGACCAGATCACACGATGGTCGACCTACGTTGGCGCTGCTTGACATTGCCACATTCGCGGCCGAAGGCCAGACCGACGCGCAGAGATGTAGCTACTGACGTCGCGGGCGCAGTGATGCTGCCAGCATCACCAGCCCCGAGTAACTTGCAGCGACTTTGATGTGCGGCCAGTTCACGCTGAAATCGCCCAAGGCCATGCCCAAACCCACTAGGTCGCACTATATCACCCCTAATCCGACCCGACCAATCTCCGCGAGGCTCGCGAGTTTTAAAAGCGGTGCTGCGGGCGCTACTTAACTGCATACGCTCTGGGAGTTCCAGCCGAGTGTCGGCTCCCCCAAAGCTCTCCCGTCATGACGAGTCCGCAGTGCGATGAACAGCACTTAGCATCTCGTCGGTCGATTGCCGGCTCCGACGCTGGAACGCGGCGAGACCGATCATGAAAAAGCTCAAGCGGTCAGCCAGGCACTCCATCGGTCGTCGCGGCCTGCTCGATGGCGTCGAATATGTCCGCGTCGGCCTCCCGCTGCCATGCAGGTAGATCGTTCCAGTCGGCGACGTACGAAGGCTTCGGGTCGCCGAAGGCTCGGTACACCTGGGCCGTCCAGCACAGCGCGATGAACCGGCCGCGTTGCTCGCGACTGAGTTTGGCGACCGCTCCTTCGCTGGCGTCGATGAAGGCCAGCACCTGACCGCAAACCGCGGCTGCGGCCTTGCGTTCCCAGTCGGCGGTCTCTTCCCATGGAGTGATGTAGCCGGGTTTCGGTACGCCGGGGTAGTGACGCTTCACCCCGTCGATCCAGGCGTTACGGAACAGCTGGCCTTGGTCGATCGTCATCGGCTCTCCGGTTCGTGCGCTGTGTAGGCGGCGGGAAAGACGCCAGCGATCCGGTCGTCGAGTGCGGCGATTCGTGGATCGCTATTAAACGGCGTCAATCGTGTCTGCAACGCCCGAAGTTTACGGCCTACATAGCCGAGTGAGTTCGACTGCACGGCGAGATTGATGGCGGCATGGCCGTGAACCAGGATTTCGTCTGGGTCGTGACGCCGGACACCGATCGCAGCTAGGTCGGTCAGCAGGCTGCCTCGCCGGCGGACGGATGTCGTGCGCTTCAAAGCTGTGGTCAAAGCACCGGCAGCGAGCTCAGGTTGGTCTAGCGCGAGATAGCAGGTGCCGCGTTCTTCGTCGAGGCGGCTTCCATCGAAGCGTAGCCAGCCGCCGGGGCTGGCGGAGGTACGTAACCCGGTGACTTCCTGCGCGGTGTCCAGGGCGCGTTGGCACCCGTCGGCGTCGCGGAGAGCTGCGGCAGCTTGGGCTTGGACGACAGCTACCCATTGTCGGGTGGCCAGCTGGCTGTCGCCGCGGGCGGCGACGCGGGCGGCGGCGTCGAGGATCGCGCGCGCCTGGCGGTGTTGTTGGTCGTACATGCTGACGTAGCCGTGTCGGGTCAGCGCGCAGGCCCACTGGTCGTTGGCTCTGCCTTCTTTCGCAGCAGATGCGGCGAGGTTGTAGCAGTGCACGGCGTCGGCGTACTGGTCGTTGTCGAAGCAGATTTCGCCGGCCAACTGGAACAGCTCGCTCGCCAACGTGCACAACTGCTGGTGCTCACCGTCGGACGTTGCGGTTTCGATTCGACCGACGAGTACGCGAAGCTGGTCGAGCACCAGCGGGTAGAGCAGCCGTTTCGTGGTGGACAGGCCGAAGACTTGCCACAGGTGGCTGTTGAAAGCTTTCAGGTGGTTAGGGTCGCCGGGGTGCTGGGCATTGGCCCGTTCGTCGGTCTCCACGCCGGGTGGCAGGAGGATCAAGGCTCCGGCGGTGCCCAGGAGGCGAAGCAGTTCGCGGCGGTACATGTCGGTGACACCTGTCGTGTGTGGATCGTCCACGACACCGCCCGTTGTGGCGCGCGCGGGTGCGGCGGGTCGGTGCTCGCCGTCATGGATCAGTAGTTCGGTCAGCTGTTCAGGGTCGACTTGGAGCGCTTTGCTGAGTCGTTCTCGGGTTTGCGGTTGGGGTGTGGTCTCTCCTCGTTCGATACGGCCGACCGTGGTTCGGTCGGAAATGATCAGGGCCGCGAGCCGTTCCTGGCTCAGGCCCAGTTCCTCTCGGCGCCGGATCAGAAGGCTGCGTTTGGATGCCATGAAGCACCTCCGCTGAATCCGGGCCCCCGCAGGTCAGCCTACGGGACGCCGGGTGTTCGGCCAGAGATGCGGCCGAGATGCATCACAGATGCCTCATCGGTGCCGTGTCCCATCGACGGTTATCTGGGTTTGCTGAAGGGGTCCCCGGAGCTCGGATCGGAGGAACCCGGTGAGCACCACCTACCCTGACCTTGATCATCGTGCCGCTGTTGTTTCCGCAGGTGGCGGCCAGATCGATGCGGCGGCGGCGCAGGAAGCAGTCGCGGCGCTGCTGCGGGCGCTCGGCGTCGACCAGGCCACCGAGATAGCCGCACGGACACCTGCCCGAGCCGCCACTGGCCTGATCGAGCTGCTCAGCGCACCTAGCTGGGAGTTCACCACCTTCCCCAACGTCGAGGGGCACCACGAGCTGGTCCTGGAGCAGGACATCGCGTTCACGTCAGTGTGTGCGCATCACCTGCTGCCGTTCTCCGGCCATGCCCACGTCGGGATCTACCCGGGCAAACGACTGGCCGGGCTGTCGAAGATCGCCCGCGCGGTCACCACCTTCGCGGCCGGCTTGCAAGTCCAGGAAGAGCTCGGTCAGCAACTCGCCGGATTTCTCGAGCAGCACCTGGAATGCCTGGGCGTCGGTGTCGTCCTTCAGGCCGAGCACCTGTGCATGACCCGACGCGGGGCACAGGCCGCCGGGACGAGAACCACCACGATCGCAACCCGCGGCCGACTACGCACCGACGCCGCCGCCCGGGCGGAGCTGCTGACCTTGATCACTGCCGGGAGGACCGCATGACCACATCCACAACCACTGGTGCCGACCTGTTCGCGCCGACTGCGCCGATCCGCCACGCCGTCGCCGTTGTCTCCGGCGGCCTCGACAGCACCACCCTCGCCTACTGGCTACGACAGCACACCGACGAACTGACCCTCCTGTCGGTCGACTACGGACAGCGCCACGCCAGGGAACTTCAGTTCGCGCAGGCCACCGCTGCCGCGCTCGGCGTGGCCCACCATGTCGTCGACATGACATCGGCCGGAGCGCTGCTCGGCGGATCCGCGCTCACCGACGCCGCCGTGGACGTGCCGGACGGCCATTACACCGATGCATCCATGGCGGCCACCGTCGTGCCGAACCGCAACGCGCTGCTGCTCGACCTTGCCGTCGGGCTCGCCACCACAATCCGAGCAGACGCCGTCGCATTCGGCGCGCACAGTGGCGATCACGCGATCTATCCGGACTGCCGGCCGGAGTTCCTCGACGCCTACCGCACGATGGCGCTAATCGCCGGCGCTGGCTTCCTGGTCGACGACTTCCAGGTACTCGCCCCGTTCTTGACGGTGACGAAGACCGACATCGTCGCGCTCGCCGCCCGCCTGCACGTCCCGATGGAAAATACGTGGTCCTGCTACCGCGGTGGCGACGTCCATTGCGGCACCTGCGGCACCTGCACCGAACGCCGCGAGGCGTTCACCGACGCTAGGGTCCCCGATCCGACCACCTACGCCAGCACCGCACCGGCGAACCCGGCGGCATAAATGTTCCGGATCGGAAAGCAGTTCGGGTTCGAGGCCGGGCACTGGCTGCCCGGCCTGCCGGACGGGCACAAATGTGCCCGGCAGCACGGTCACTCCTACACCGCGGAAGTGACGATCGCCTCGCCGGTCTTGATCGAGCCCGGTTTCGTCGTGGACTTCGGCGACCTCGCCCCGCTGAAGCGTCATCTCGACCAGTACTTCGATCACCAGTTGCTCAACGACGTCGTCACGGTCGCGCCGACCAGCGAAAACCTCGCGCAGCTCGTCTTTGAGTGGTGTTGCAGCAATCTCCCCCTGCCTGCCCGCGCCGTCGTCGCGTCCGTGCTGATCCGGGAAACCTCCGGGACGTGGGCGATGTATGAACCCGACTCTGCTGAGAGGACATCCTCATGACTATCGGCTCCTCCTCGGCCGTCAACGCTGACAAACGAGTGCCCGTCGCCGAAACGTTCTACAGCTTCCAAGGCGAAGGGGTGAACTTGGGCCGTCGGGCACTGTTTCTGCGTTTCTCGGGGTGCAACTTGACCTGCGGCTATCCGTCCCTGCCCCGCGATGCCGCGACCGATGCGACCGGGGCCATGGTGTGCGACACGGAATACACGTGGAACACAGCACGGCATGACTTGAGCACCGCCAGGCGGCTGACCAGCGGCGAGGTGTGGGCTGAACTGATCGCGCTCGACCCCGCCACGAACGACTCAAGCCTGCCCGTCGTGGATCTGATCGTCGTTTCCGGCGGCGAACCGATGATGCGCCAGAAGGTCATCATCGACGTGGCCAGGCGCGCGCATCCCGACGGCCGCCAGGTCGAGATCGAGACAAACGCGACGATCCCACCACGGCCGGAACTGATCGAGACGGGAGTGTTCTTCAACGCCGGGCTCAAATTGGCCAGCAGCGCCGTACCCCGGGCCCGCCGGATCAAGCCCGCGGCGATCGTCGCGCTTCAGTCGACCGGCCGTACCCGGTGGAAGTTCGTCATTACCGGGCCAGACGACCTGGAGGAGGTCAGCGCGTTACAGGCCGAGTTCGGTCTAACCGAGGTGTGGCTGTCCCCGGAAGGCACCACGCCGGGCCTCGTGGTCGACCATATGCGGATCGTCGCCGAGGAAGCACTGCGCCGCGGCTGGCACCTGACGACCCGGCAACACGTGCTGATCTGGAGTGACGAACGTGGCCGGTAACCGCGTGGCCGAGGAAGTTGGGCCTGGGCAGGGGCGTCTTTTCCCGTCGACCGGCTCGCGCGTGTGTGGAATCAAGCCTTGCCTCAATCAGGCTGACCCGACGGGAAGCGTCCCTGCCGCCCAGGTTGCCTTCAGCCTAACCGCAGACACCCCGCGATGGATAGAGGTCGATGGCGGTGTCCTGCCCGCCGCCCGCTGGCGCCCGTCGACCACGGTCATGGACTTGCTCTGGATGAGCACTCCCGTCACCGTCGGCCAACTGACCGGCAGCGCCCAATCCGGCCACTGCTGTCCCCGATCCGTCACCCTTCCGGCCACCGGAATGACCCTCGCCCACGCCAGCCAGATCGCTCACCTGCTCGGCGGCCGCCTCCCCACCTCAAGCGAATGGGAGTGGATGGCCGGGGCGGGCATACGCCTGTACCCATGGGGAGATCACGAACCCGACCGGGGCGGAAGTTGGGCAAATATCCGTGGGGTCGGTCCGGACACGATCACGCCCGTCGGGACGTTTCCGTCCGGGGCCACCCCGGAAGGTGTACTGGACGTCGCCGGCAACGTCTGGGAGTGGACGAGCACGCCCGCCGGGATCGGCTACGTCGTACGCGGTGGCTCCTACCGCGCCGTCGCGCTCTACGCCCAGTGCACGTTTGCCAACGAGGTACCGGCGACGCTGAGCTCGCCAGGCATCGGTGTCCGAGTGGTGCGGGAACCATGACGCTCACCGTCAACACCATCAATCCGCTGCCGATCCGGCCGCGCAGCACCGACCCGATCGATTCGCGGCTCATCATCGTCGCCTGCTGCGAGCGCAAGCGCCCCACCGACCGACCGATCCCCGCCTTGCAGCTGTACGACGACGGCTGCATCCCGGCGCTGCGGACCCGCCTCGGCCACCATGCCCGGCTCCGCGGGCGCATCCGGATCCTGTCCGCCCGCCACGGACTCGTGCACGCCGATACACCACTGCTGCCCTACGACCAGGCCCTCACCCCGGCGGTCGCCGACCAGATCCGGGCACAGGTCAACGCGGCGCTGGCCCGCGACTTCTCCGCGACCGGCACGCCCAGCGAGGCGCTGATCATCGTCGAGCCGCTCTACCTGATCCCGCTCGCCGACCTGTTGACCGTCGGAGCCCGCATCCACTGGATCCCGAACTACTTCACCGGCTGGCCTGAGGCCAGCGCCATCCTCGATACCTGGAGCTGGCCATGACCGATCCCCGCAACGCTGTGACCGCGCCCCCGCAAGCTCAGCGCACCTTCGAAGGGAAACGAATCTGGCAGCTGGCACCTGAAGCGTTGAGCCGGGCAATACAGCTGATCGCGGCCGCCGAAAGTGCCCACCGCCCGGACCTGATCATCGGCATCGCCCGCGGCGGAGTCACCGCCGCCCGCCGACTTGCCGACGCCATGCAGATCCCATACATGATCATCAACGCCCGGCACAACGCCGACGATCGGCTGGAGGTACCGGCCAGCGGAAACGTCGTCCTCGACTCCGAACCGGACCTGCCGGACATCACCGGTAAACGGATCCTCGTAGCCGACGACATCTGCGGCACCGGAGCGACCCTCGACGCCGTCCGCGCCGTCCTCGAAGAACGCGGCCCCGCCGCCACGGTCCGCTGCGCGGTGCTGTGCCGCAACATCGGCTCCCCACAGCAGCCCGACGTCTGGGTCTGGGACGTCGCCGACTGGACCGTCTTTCCTTGGGAAACGACCCCCGACCGGCCGACTGAGCTCCTTCCCCTGCCTGCGGCAGTGAGGCAGCCGTGAATAGCCGGTCCCCGATCACCGTCGCCATCGTCCTGCTCAGCTACACCCCGGACGCTCCGGCCGGCCTCGAACGCAGTGTCGCCTCGTTGCAACAAGGACTCTGCGAGCTCGGCCACCGGGCCATCATCGTCACCACCGCCGCGAATGTCCCGGACGGCGGCCACCACGACCTGGTCGGGCTTACCTCCATCAACGTCCCGTCACCGGCCACCGAGGAACAACTGCTCGCCGCACTGGTCGAACCTGGACCCGTCTGCGCCGAGCTGACCGACCTGCTCACCCGCCACCACACCGACGTGGTCTGCTGGGCCGACGCCTCCTGGGGACTGGGCTACCTCGCCCCCGCACCGCCCGGCGTGCGCACCGCGCTCAACCTCGCCGTCATGCGCACCGACCCTCTCTTCCGCCAAGCTCTCGACCGGCAGCCCACCGCCGTCATCACCCCGAGCCCCTACATGATCGGCGAAGCCGACACGGCCGGCTACGACACCGCCATCTGGCACCAGGTCCCCAACGCCTTGCTCACCCCGGGGCAACCACCGAACCCCGCTCGTCGCGAACAGCTACGCCGATCAGGCCCAGTGCGCATCGCGGCCCGCGCTGAACCACACAAGGGCATCCTCGAACTCATCAGCGCCGTCCCCGATGACCTCGATCGGCCGGTAGAGGTCGCGTTGGCCGCCGCCGGATTCGAATACTGGCCCGGCATGCAAAACAGCGTCATCGCCGAGTGCACCACCGCCGCCCACCGGGCGCCTGGCCAGGTACTGATCCTACCTCCGTTGCCCTGGCAGGCGATCCCAAGCTTCTTCGCCGGCGCAGCCGTCACCATCATCTCCACCACCAGCCCCGAATCCTGGTGCAACAGCGCCGCCGAAGCCCTCTCGGCTGGCACACCCGTGATCGGCTACGACTTCGGGCACGTCCCCACCCTTACCGGCCCCGCGGGCGTCATGATCCCCCCGGTACCGCCCGGCGAGCCGGCGACCGCACTATGGCAAGCCACCACCAGCCTGCTCCGTGGCAGAGACGCCTACCACCACGCGAGCCGGCACGCGCCGGCCCAGGTCGCCGCGCACACCCCGACCGCGGCCGCCCAGGCATTCCTCGCCGCTGTCGGACTCTGACCCCTTCTCGAAGGGAAAACCTGTGAACCCCACCCACCCCGCCGAACCGATCAACGGCCCGTTGCTCGGCCTACACCCCGGCCAGCGGTTGCTCACCGTCGCGGGTCACCCCGATGACGAGACCATCGGCCCCGGCGGCACCCTGCACCGCGCCGCGCAAGCCGGCATCGTCGTTGATGTCCTCGTCGTCGCCTGCTGCACCCACCCGATGTTCGGCGGACACAGCGACCCGCACCTGCGAGGCAAAGAATTCAACGCCGCCTGCGACCTCCTGGGTGTCACCGGCCGAGTAATCGCCTGGATCGACGAGCAACAAGGCCGCAACCCCGACAGTCACCTGACCGAGCTCGTCGGCCTGATCGAATCCGGCACCGCCGTCTCCCTGACCGAAACCCAGCCCGACGCCATACTCATCCCGGCCGGCTCATCCTTCCACCAGGACCACCACGCCACCCACCGAGCCGCCATCGCGGCGGCGAGACTCGGCGGCACGACCCGACACACACCCCGCATCGTGCTCGGCTACGCAGGACCCGAAGACATCTGGAGCGCCACCGACGAACGCCGCGTGGTGACCATCGATACCAGCGCCAGCTGGCCCGCCAAAGAGCAAGCAATTCGGGCGCACGCCTCCCAGCTGCGTGACTGGCCGCATCCCCGCAGCGTCGAGGGCATCCGCACCCTCGACGCCGCCGCCGGCCTGTCGATCGGCACCGACTTCGCCGAACAATTCGTCGCCTACCGAATCGCTTGCTGATGACCGACATCCATGCCGGCCGCGTCCTCGTCGCCCACCAGCCCGCCTACCTGCCATGGGGCGGCTACTTTTCCCGACTGCTCGACGTCAACAAAATGATCATTCTCGACCACGTGCAGTTCTCCGAACGCGGCTACCAACACCGCAACCGCATCCCTGATCGACACGGCGGCTCGCAGTGGCTGACCGTCCCCGTGCAACGCAGGTTCGGGCAACCGCTGCGCGACGTCCGCATCGCCGATCCCACCTGGAGCCGCCGACACTGGCGCACGCTCTGCCAAACCTATGCCCGCGCCCCGCACTGGCCCGACCTCGCCAGCCGTCTCGAAGCCGTCTACAGCCGGCAATGGACCCACCTTGCCGATCTGGACATCACCCTGACCGGCGCGTTGCTCACCGCGCTGAACATGAACGTCACCTTGATCCGATCCAGCACGCTACGCCCCGCCGGTACCCGCACCGACATGCTCATAGACCTGTGCAAGCGCACCGGAGACCGCACCCTCCGCGTCGGCACCGGCGCATTGAACTACCTCGACCATGCCGCCCTACACGCCGCCGGCATTCGCATCGAGGTCGCCACCTACCACGACCCTCACCCCGCCAACGGCACGGCCATGTCAGCCATCGATCTGCTCGCCCACTACGGCCCCGGCACCCGGCAACTGCTGCGCGCCGGGACGGCGATCACCACACCCGTGATCGCATGAACCATCGAGCCTCCGCCCGAACGATGCGCCATCCGGCCGCACACACCCTCATGCCTCTGGTCGTCGACCCGAAGCGGCTCCGACATTGCGCCCGCGCCATGATGCGCAACAGCGGCAGTCCCGGCGCCGACGGCGTCACCTGGGCGCAGTACCGCCACGATCTCAACAATCGCCTCGCCGACCTGGCCGCACAGCTGGCCGACGGTTCTTGGACGCCCGGACCGCTACGCACACTCATCCTGCCGACCTGGGGCAAAGACATCACCATGACCATCCCCACCGTCGAGGACCGCATCGTGCACCGCACCCTGCGCGAAGCCGCCGAACCCGTACTGGTCGCCGACGCTTACCCCAACTGGATGTACGGCTGGCGCCCTCGAGCCGGACGCCTCGACGCCCTACCCGTAGCAGCCGACCACCTCGCCGCCGGCCGCACCTGGGTCGCGGACCTCGACGTCGCCGGATCCACCCGCGCCGCCGACCTCGAAGCCCTCCTCGACGAACTGGCCCGCTGGATCAGCGACGGCACCTACCTGCGCCTGGTCCGCATCGCCGTCGAACATCTACCGACGCCACTGGACTCCGGCAGCGGCCTGACCCCAATGCTCACCAACATCCGGCTCCTGCCGGTCGACCAACAACTGACCGATTTGCCCATCCTGCGGGTCACCGACAACTACACCGTCTTCTGCAACGACCGCGTCCAAGCCGACGCAGCCGCAGACCGAGTCACCGCCGCGTTAGCCGCCTGTGGTCTGCAACCCCACCCGAGCAAATCCCAGGTCTGGCAGCCCAACGCCGAAGACCTCTACCTAGCCGGATGATCCCATGACACCAGCCCACGAACCGGTTCCCTCACGTGCGTTGCTGTGGTGCACGTTCAACGGAGCAGCAAACTGCACCAATGGAATAGGCCGCCAAACCCAGACCCTGCTCGGCGCCCTCGACCGGCGCTGGAGCGAACTGACCGCCCGCACCGGAGACTTCATCCCGTACCTGGCCATCCCCGAACCGGGACCGGCGACCTGGGCGTACGACCCCGACCGCCTCTCCCGAACCCGCGCCGTCGTCGAACAGCGCGGCGGGACGGTCATCTCTCTGCCGTACGACACGTCCGCCGATTTCTGGAGCGTCCCGGTGTGGCGCCAGCTGTCCGGCAATGCCTCCCGCACCGCCAGGCAACTCGCCGCCCAGCACGCCCACGTCGCGGTGGTCGCGATTGACACCCCGTTCGCTGGCACCGCCCGCGCCTACCTGGACGCCGGCCCGCTGGCCCCGGACTGCGGAACGGTCAACATCATGCAGGCCCTGTGCGGAACCGCCCGCCTGAACCAGCATGATCCGGACCTGGCCCAACTTGCCTGGGAACAACGCGCCCTGAGCGCCGCCGGCCACCACGGCGTCACCATCGCCGATATCAGCCCGACGTTCACCGCCCACCTGCGCGACGAGTACAACGTCAGCGCCGCCCACCTGACTCGCTTCCCTTGCAGCCTGGACTTGACCGATCCCGATTTGCAACCCATGCCGCCAGTCCAGGCACGCCGAGTAGCCGCAGCCTACGGCGTGCCACTCGACCGGCCCACCGTGCTCGCCGTCGGCCGCACCGACCCGGTCAAGGGACTCGATCAGCTCATCACCGCGCTCATCCCGTTGGCCGACCTCGTGCATCTGGTCGCCGTCATCGTTCCGTTCGACAAATCCGACCCGCTCACTCACGCCTACCAGCAGCAGATCGCCGACGCCGGCATCCGCGCCACCTACGTCGACCGCTTCAGCCGGGAACTACCCAGAGCACTCGCCAGCCTCCCGAACACCGCCGCTGTGGCGTGCCCGTCGCGCAGCGAATCACAGGGCTACCTACCGCTTGAGGTCGCCCTCTGGGCCCGGCACGGCGGACCGATCGTCGTCGCCCCTGCCCTCGGCGGTTTCACCGAGACGATCATCCACGAGCGCACCGGCCTGCTGTACGACCCGGAGACGGCAGAGGGGCTGACGGCGGCCATCCTGGCGGCCATCAAACTGCCGGCAGAGGCTCGGACGGCCATGGCTCAACAGGCGTACCACCGAGTCACCCGCGAGCGCGACGTCGTGACCGCATACGCCGACACGCTGTCCTCCACGCTCTTACCCGCCTGAGCCGTTCGGTACGATCCGAGCTACTCCCGCGCCCGCTGGTGCAGGAGCGCCCGCCTCCGCCACGGTCATCGGCGCAGTTACGCCGTGCCCACCGGAGGAACCACTGTGAGACCACGACTGCTTGCCGTCGACGGTCACCACCTGCTGTACCGATCCTGGTTCGGCTTCCCAACGCGCATCCGCTCACGCGACGGAACACGCGACCTCACCGGCATCTTCGGCTTCCTGGCCATCCTGCGTAAAACCCACCGCGAACTGCTGCCTGACGCCGAGATCATCGTCGCGTTTGACGGCGAGCACGCCACCGATCACCGGCGCAGCCAGGATTCCAGCTACAAAGCGACCCGCGCCGAGATGGACCACACGCCAATCGCCTCGTTGAACTCAGTCAAGGACGCCTTGACCACGATCGGGGTCGCCTGGATCGAGCTCGACGACCACGAAGGCGACGACGTCATCGCCACACTCAGCGCCTCGGCCGAAGCCGAGGGACGAACCGTAACCTGCTTCTCCGGCGATCGAGACCTGCACCAACTCGCCGCTCCCGCAGTTACCATCCTGACCCCCGACCGGCGGTGGATCACCCCTGAAGCCGTCCTCGCCCGCCACCACGTCACCCCCGCACAATGGCCGGACTTCCGTGCCTTGACCGGCGATCCGACCGACAACATCCCGGGAGTTCGCGGAGTCGGACCACGCACCGCCGCCACCCTGCTCGCCGGAGGAATTCACCTCGACGACCTGCCCGACAGCGGACGACTCAACAGCGCCCGCGGACAGGCCATCACCAGCATCTGGGATCAGCTTCTCACCTGGCGTGACCTGATACGCCTGGACCGCCAGGTGCCCCTCAAACCGGGACTGACGACCGGATTGGCGACAGCCGAGCTACCGCGTGCCGCGACGATTCTGGAAACGTTGGAGTTGTGGTGAGCCCGTCAAATGCGATGACAAAAGTGTTCCTCGACACCGAATTTATCGACACCGGGCGAATCATTCAGCCGATCAGCATTGCGCTGGTCGCCGAGACCGGAGCTGAGTATTACGCCGTTTTCGCCGATATCGATCTCCACCAACTCGCCCGCCGCGCGTGGCTCAAAGTCAATGTCGCGCCGCACCTGCCGGTCCGATCGATCGCCAGCGGCTGGACCTGGGATCCACATCACCACGACTTCACTGCCGTCAAACCGCGAACCGCCATCGCGCAGGACATCGTCGCGTTCTTCACGCCGCTGAAGAAACCGCAGGTCTGGGCCTACTTCTCGCCCTTCGACACGATCGTGCTCACCCAGCTCTACGGCCCGCTCGACGAATTACCAAGCGTTATCCCCGCCTTCACGCATGACCTTATGCAAGAGGCCGAACGCACCGGCATCCCCACGCCGCGGCAGAAGGCCGGCACACACCACGCACTACTCGATGCCCGCCATAATCTGACAGTCGCTCGAACAATCGGACTACTTCAGTCGCGTGCCCTGTCCGGCCGATGAGCGGCAGCCGACGTTGCGAGATGGCCCTCGCCGACCCGCGGGCACATCGAGCGTCGACCGCCATGAGGCCCTGCCGCCCGGCTCATGGGAAGGACCGCGGCCACAGCACCGGGCTGAACGAGGCCCGCAGATCCATCCACCCGCTGGCTCCCGACATCCCCGACTTCAGCGGACTGCGGTTGCTCGTACTGCGCCGCCGCACTCCGACCGCAATCACTTGTGCGGCCTCCGGCCATGACGAGCTCGAATCCAAGCCTCGCCGACACTGGTGATCTCCCCGCGGGGACCCGGCTCCTGAAAGTGGACCGTCGCGGCCGAGGCCCGGCGCCACTACTGCCGGGGCTGCGCGCCGATCGAGCAGCCGGCGGAAGGTCGCGCTGGATTGCTACCGGAACCCCGGATCGGGCCGCCCCGCCCGCACCCACCACCGGGGAGTGAACAGATACCAGACTCACCTGTTCCGGTTCCCTTTCCGGCCACGAGCCCTTCGCTGAGAAGCGGTATGAGCACCGTCCCTCCCAGGGACCGCGGTGATGCCGCCAGCATCAACGCAATGCCCTTGACGAGTTTGCCCAGTACAACGCCGCCGAGTGGGCGCGCGCAGCGCGGGAGAACGCCGTCGGGTGGACCCGCGATCTGGCCGCGTGGACGGGCCGATGGGCCGATCCTTGAGCGAACTTTTTACTGGCTGAAATTCCGGAGCCGCGAACTCAGCAGCGCGCTTCTACCCTCGTGTCGAGACGACCTCGTGGCTCAGTCTGTCACCGGCAAAACGCCGATCGGGGCGCGGCGTAGGCGGGCGAGCCGGTAGGGCTTTGTCGATGGACGCGCGGCGAGTAGAGCTCGCGGAGGGTTTCAGGTCGCAGGGCGCCGGCCGGATAGGCTCGGTCTATCTCACGGAGCTGGAGCGAAGTGATGGACCTAGACGGGGGAACCGGCGAGAACAAGGTGGTCCGGCTGTTGCACCGGCAGGTCGTGGTTGCGCGTGCCCGTGAGCGGGTCCGGTTAGCGGCGGCCGCCTCGGTGGGGCCGGCCGCGCTGGCCGGGAGTGTCCTGATCTCCGCTACCGGGTTCGCGGCGCCTGGCTCGGCAGCGGCGTCATTCGTTCTGCTCCTTCTGGTCTTCGGACTGCTGATCGCTGTGTGCGGCTGGTGGATCGCGCGGACGTGGACGTCGCGGATTCCACCGTGGCCGCAATGGCGGTGGATGGCCCCGGCCGGTGTGGCAGCTTCGCTGCTCGTGCTGGTCGTCGTTGTCGTGCTGCTGGCCCCCACCTCACTGGCCACCGCAGTGATGTTTGCGGTGATCGTCATCGGCGCTCTGGGGCTGTTGTGGGTCCGCCGACTCAGCCTCGATCGGCGTTTTGAAGAACTGGAGCACCAGGTGGCTGTGGCGGTGGGCTATCGATAATCGGGTACGCGAGGTGACCGGTGGGCTCGGTCCTGCCGCAGACGTACCGATGGCCGGCTGCGTGCACGTGGAAGCCTGCGGTTAGTCGCTGCGCAGCCGTCACTTGCGTTCTCGCGGCCAGCTCAGGTCGACCGCCGTGCATCGCTTATGCTCGAGTTCCGGCGAGCAGCATGCTCTCGACCAGCCTGATCCGCCGATCGGGAGCAGCGGCTACCCGGCCCGGCGGTTGGCCGCCGTCGACAAGGCCGTCGCGTTCCAAGCCGACATCGGCCGTGCCCGCCGCGCCGGCGGCGCCTCCACCTCGCCGCCGGCCTAGTCGGTTATCTCCGGGTCTTACATCGGCCGGCACGTTCGTGACGCGCCGCGGGTCGGCTCACTAATGACCATGGTCATGATCGTGGCGGCGTAGCAGGTCCCACTGGCGGCGTGTCGTCAGCACTTGGCCGAGCGCTTCGTGGAGTTCGCGGAGAACGTCGACGTCGGCTCTGCTCCACTCCCGGACGTGTCTGGTCTGGCCGGGGTCGAGGGGGACCCCGACGGCGAGCATCGCGGCGAACGCCTGCGTGAGGCGGCGTGCGGCGGCGAAGTAGGCGACCCGGGCCCGGTCAGCCTCGCGTTGCGCGTTCGTCCCCCATCAGAACGGTCAGTGCCGTCCGGTCGACGTTGACCCGCCGGTCGTTATCTGGCGCCAGTCGCGCAGCTGCGGCGCCACGGTGTCGAGCATGCGTTGAAGCATCAGCCGGGCGTCGTCTTCGCGGTCGAAGTAGTGGGTTACTTCGCGTCCGTCGGAGCCGCCTTCGCGGCCGAGGAGCTGCCAGCCGGTCGGGGTTTGCAACAGGTAGACGTCGCGGCGGGCGATGCCCCAGCGCCGGTTGAACCAATGCTCCTGGTGCTCCATGCCGACACCTTAGAACACCTGTACGATAAACGTCAGTTCTGGTTCTGGTTCGCTGCCCCTTCCCCGGCAGCCCGCGGCACGGAGGGGAGGAACAGTATGCCCGCCTGGACGGGTGCCGGCCTGATTGCCGGTAAGGCCGACGTCGAGTCGGCGATCGCCGCGATCAACCAGACCTATCGGGCCGGGACAGAGGCGCTGGCGTACGCGGTCCGGACCGCCGGTGACGCCGAGCTGACCCCGGATGCGTCCCGGCTGCTGCCGACGATCGAGGAACTTCGACCCCTGCTGCCGTGGCCGGGTGGTCTCCTGCGAGGCGCGACCGTTGCCGCGATCGATTCGTCGAGCCTTCAGTTGGCCTTGCTGGCGGGGGGAATGTCGCAGGGCAGCTGGGCTGCGATCGTCGGTCAACCGTGGTTCGGCGCCGCTGCGGCTCAGGAGTACGGCGTGCCGCTGGAACGACTCGCCTTGGTTCCAGACCCGGGACCTGACTGGCCGACCGTCGTCAGCGCCCTGATCGACGGCGTCGACCTGGTCATCGTTACCGTGCCGGACCCGGCCACCGGCATTGTCAGGTCCTTGCAGGGCAGGGCCAGGGAGAAGGGCTGCGTGCTCGTACCCACCGGGCGGTGGCCGGGCTCGGATCTGGTCGTCGAGCGCACCGCGGTGGAATGGGCCGGTCTCGGCCAGGGCCGGGGCCGGCTGAAGTGGCAGAAAGCCACCTTCCAGGCGTCAGGTCGAGGCAAGGCCAGCCGGCCCCGAACTGTAGAGATGATCTTTCCTCCGTTGTCGGTGCTGCGTGACCAAGGCCGCCTCGCCGCCGACGCGGTCGGGGTGCCGTGGGAATCACCGCTGCTCCGACCGCCGACATGGCCGTCACCCGAGGCGACCACCACCCGAGAAACGACGCCGCCGAACCGTCGCCCCGCGCCGGGCGCCCAGCCCCCCCAGT